>JACCYK010000611.1 GCA_013696525.1 Chloroflexia bacterium | reverse complement strand
GCCGTACTCCGCTTCGTAGAGGGCGAGGAACTCATCCATCTCCGGGCCGACGCCGGGGCCGACGAAGCTATGGGTCGAGATAAAGATGTTGTTGCCGAGGTCTTCGCCCACGGCCGGGTAGAACTCGACCGTGTCCATCGCGTCGCCGCCCATCAGCGGCTGCTCGAACCCGGCCGAGCGTAGCTCGCGCACCATCATCGCGTAGTCCGGCATGTTGGTGGAGAGGAAGATCACGTCCGGCGGGGTTCCCAACCCTTCCAGGCGCTGGATCTGGGCGTCGATCTGATTGTCGCCTTGCAGGTAGGTGTCATCCAGCACGACCTCGCCGCCGAAATGGGTGAACGCCTCGGCGAAGTACTCGCCCAGCGACTGCGTGTACTCGGTGGTGGTATCAACGATCAGCGCCCCGGTGGTCCACCCTTGGGCCACCGCGAACTCGGCCGCCGCCGACGACATCGTCTGGTTCCACATCGAAGCGGTGAACTGCAAATCCCCCAACGCGTCCGAGCCGTACAACGGCGACGAGGCACAGAAGGAGACGCCGACGAGCCCGGCCGCCTGCGCCGCCTGGCCGACCGGCGCCCCGTAGTCGAAGTCGCACGGCGCCAGGAGCACCTCCGCCCCGGCGTCAATGACCTCGATCGCGGCGTTCCCCACCGTGGCCGGGTCGGTCCGGCCGTCAATCGCCATGATCTCCAGCGGCCGTCCCAGCACGCCGCCCGCTTCGTTGATGACCTGGACCGCGAGCTGGGCGCCTTCCAGCGGCGGTGTGTCATAGGCGGCCATCCAGCCCGTCAGATGCACCGGGGCGCCAATGATGATCGGATCGTCGTCTTGGGCAACCACCCTCATCGTGCCGAAGGCGATGGACAGCACCATCAGCGCCGATAGGATCGGGATCGATTTGCGGACGGAACCCATTCTCGTCTCTCCTTGCTGGCCTTGACTCGACCGCCACGCTCGGGACTGGCCCTTTGTAGAAGAGTTGTGCCGTGTTGTCAAGACCCCGCCGTGGCTTTGGCTTCTTGGCGACCCGTCCGGGCGCCGCCACGCTTGACAAGACCGGGACCGCGTACTATCATAACCACATCGTTATAGAATGATATGGTTACGTTTTCAGGAGCACGCGCATGTCTGGCGACCAGCTCAACTCGGTGTTCGGGGCGCTGGCCGACCCCACCCGCCGCGCCATCCTGGCCCGATTGACCAACGGTGACGCGACGGTGGCGGAGCTGGCCGCGCCCTTCAACGTGTCGCAACCGGCCATCTCCCGCCACCTCAAGGTGCTTGAGCGGGCCGGGCTCATCTCCCGCCGCCGCCGGGCGACCGCCCGCCTCAGCCACCTCGAGGCGGAGCCGCTGCGGGAGGCGACGGCGTGGCTGTCCCGCTACCAGGACTATTGGGACGAGCGCTACGACCGGCTCGACGCGCTCCTCATCACCATGCGGGGCGATCAACCCGGCTGACCAAGGCGAAGTTACGCCTCAGAAAGGACCACGGCATGACAACGACGCGAATTGTGGCCGAGCCCGGCGTGCCCCAGATCCGGATGACCAGGGAGTTCGCCGCGCCGCGCGACGTCCTCTTCCGCGCCCATACCGATCCGGAACTGCTGGTCCAGTGGCTCGGCCCACGCCGGTTGACGATGGCGATTGATCGACTCGAGGTCCGTGACGGCGGCACCTGGCGGTACACCCACCGGGACACCGATGGCACCGAATACGGGTTCCACGGCGTCTTCCACGGCACGCCAACACCGAATGGCATCGTCCAGACCTTCGAGTTCGAAGGCGCGCCGGGCCGCGTCTCCCTGGAGACGCTCACCTTCGAGGAGCGGGATGGCCGCACCCTGGTGCATCAGAACGCCGTCTACCAATCGGTCGCCGACCGCGACGCCATGGTGCGGTCCGGCATGGAGCAAGGCGTCAACGAGGGATATGAACGCCTGGACGAGCTGATCGCCCGGCTTGCCCCGATGAACTGACAGCGGGGCCCGCTACCGCTCATCGACCGCGCCGCGGGCGAACCCAATTCGGATGTCGACGGGCGAATTGCTTATCCGGTGAGCGTCGAAGCGCCGATGGTGCGGACAAATGGACGAGGCCGATGCTCTGGCTCCGTGCCAGCAAGAACTGGAGATGACCTGATGACCGACCGAGATCCCGTCGAAGTCACCAATCTCACCCGGTACGGCGAAGCCGCCCTGCCCTGGAGCCGGCCACGCGACCTCCTCGCCACGCTCTCGACGCAGCCGGGGATCGTCGCCTCGTTCTTCCTCGGCACCACGCGGCCGGACGGCCGCCCGCATGCCGCCGGAATCGGCGCCCTCTGGTACGACGGCGACTTCTATATCGTCAGCGGTCCCGACACCCGCAAATCCCGCAACCTGGCGGCGAATCCGGCCTGCACCATTGCCGTCAGCCTGGAGGGCATCGACCTGGTGTTCGAAGGCGACGCGATGCGGGTCACCGATCGGCCGACGCTTGAGGAGGTGGCCGCGCGGTATCGCGAGGACGGGTGGCCGGCAGAGGTGGAGGGTGACGCCTTCACGGCGCCATACAGTGCCCCGAGCGCCGGGCCTCCGCCCTGGTATCTCTACCGCTTCACGTTCCACACCGCATTCGGGGTCGCCGGCGCGGAGCCGTACGGCGCCACCCGCTGGCGGTTCGCCCGCGAATAGCGCGGCGGAACGAACGAAGGATGCCGTCGACAGTCGTTTCGCCGCCCGAACGGATGCAACCGATATGGAATGGAAACTCGAAGTCGTGGTCGTGCCCGTCTCGGACGTGGACCGGGCGAAGCGTTTTTACAGCGAGCAAGCCGGTTTCGTGGTTGACCTCGACTCGGGGCTGGGCAACGGGATGCGCGTCGTGCAGTTGACCCCGCCCGGCTCGGCCTGCTCGATCACCATTGGCACCGGACTCGGCGACTCAGCGCCGGGCTCGCTCCAGGGCTTGCAACTGGTCGTGACCGACATTGAGGCGGCGCGGGCGACGCTGATCGAGCGCGGGATCGAGGCCGGCCCGATCCGCCATGTCGAGGATGGAGTCTGGCTCGACGGCAAAGGAGGTGACTGGAACTCGTTCGTCTCCTTTACCGATCCCGACGGTAACGGCTGGGTCATCCAGGAGCGCCCCGCCAGCGCCTGACGATGCCGCTGGTCGATCGACCGCGCACCGAACCGGGCGACCGCATGCCCAGTCCCGGACTCGCCTAAACCGAACGCGGCGCTACCTATCGCCGGTATATCCCCGAACCGCCATCGTGAAAGGGTCGTACACATGGGAACCGTCGGCACTGGGCTTTCGATGTCACTGGACGGCTTCATCGCCGGGCCGGAAGACGATGTGCAACGCGTCTTTGCCTGGTACTTCGGCGGCGACGCCGACTATCAGATGCCGAGCGGCACGATGTCGATCAAGATCTCCCCGGCCAGCGCCGACCTGCTCCGGAGGGTACACGAATCGACCGGAGCGTTGGTGACGGGACGGCGGACCTTCGACCTCACCAATGGATGGGGTGGCAGACACCCGCTCGACGTACCGGTTGTCGTCGTCACTCATTCAATCCCGCGGGAATGGGCCAGCGATGGTTCACCATTTACCTTCGTCACCGACGGTGTGGAGAGCGCCGTGGCGAAGGCCAAGGACATTGCTGGTAACAAGAACGTGGGCGTTGGCGCCGCCAGCATCGTTCAACAGTGCATCAACGCCGGCCTGCTGGACGAAATTCATGTCGACCTCGTACCCGTCCTCCTCGGCCGGGGCATCCGCTTGTTCGATCATTTGGGCATCGAGCCGATCACGCTGGAACGAACCAGGGTGATCGAGGCTCCTGACGTCACCCATCTCACCTTTCGCGTCGTCCGCTAGGGTCAAGGCCGACCGGACTTCACGGATCACCGCCGTTCGGATGAAACCGAGGCGGCGGGGCCGTTTGCCGTGGTGTTCAAATGACACCGCACCCAATGATCGGGGGTGACCTGGCTGCGCTCCGGCATCTGCCGTTCGCAGATTTCCATCACACGCGGGCAGCGGGCGGCGAACGGGCAGCGATCCGGCGGATCGATCAGCGACGGCAGGCCGGAGCGGCCGCCGGCGTAGGTGCTCGGACCAGCCTTCGGGTTCGGCACGGCCGAGAGCAGGAGTTGCGTATACGGATGCGCCGCCCCTTGGATGACGGCGTCGGTCCTGCCCCCCTCGACCATCCGGCCCGCGTACATCACGATCGTCTCGTCACTGACGTAGCGGGCGCTGGCAATGTCGTGCGTGATGTAGAGCATGGCGATGCCGCGCTCGTCCTTGAGCCGCGCCATCAGGTTGAGGATGCCCATCCGGATCGAGACGTCGAGCATCGAGATCGGCTCGTCCGCGAGGAGAATCGCCGGCTCCACCGCCAGCGCCCGGGCGAACGAGACCCGTTGCCGCTGGCCGCCGGACAGCTCATGCGGGTACTTCTCGCGAAAGTCGCGGGGTGGAGTGAGCCCAACCGTCTGTAACAGCTCGTCGATCCGCTCTCGCACCTCGTCGCCACGTCCCGCCTTGTCGTGGATGCGCAGCGGCCGCTCCAGATGGTAGCCGACGGTATGCACCGGATTGAGCGAGCCGAAGGGGTCCTGGAACACCATTTGCACCTTCGACCGGTAGGTCCGCGATGCCTGCCGCGACTCGCTTTGCAAGACATCGATCCCGGCATACAGGATCTCGCCGCTCGTGGGCGGCAGCAGCCGGGCAACCAGCCGGGCGGCGGTGCTCTTGCCGCTTCCCGACTCCCCGACCAGCGCGGTGATGGCCCCGCGATGCAGCGAAAACCAGGCATCCTCCAGGGCGTGAAGCTGCTTCCGGCCAAAGAAGCCGCCGATCGGAAACTGCTTGCTCAAACCGCGTACCTCGAGCACCGGGGGCGAGCCGCCGTTCGTCGATGCCTGAACCGCCGCTGGCTCAGCCATGCCGCCCGCCTGTCCGGACCGCTTCCCGGCCAGACGGCTCCGCCGCGTAGAGATGACAGGCCACGAAATGACCCGGTTTCGCTTCACGCAACCTCGGCACGATCCGCCGGTGCGACGGCTGGACTCGAGCGCATCGCGGATGGAACCGGCAGCCGCTGGGCGGGTGCAGCATGTGCGGCGGCGAGCCGGGAATGCCGGTCAAGTGCTGCCGCTCGCCGGTGAGCGAGGGAAAGGAGCTCATCAACCCTTGCGTATACGGGTGCAGCGGGTCATCAAGCAAATCCCGGGAGGGGGCCAGCTCGACGATCTGCCCGGCATACATGATCGCGATCCGGTCCGCCCGCTCGACCAGCAACGACAGATCATGGGTGATGAAGAGGATCGAAAACCCCAGCTCGCGCCGCAGCGCTTCGATCTGGTGGAGGATCTCTTGCTGGACGACGACATCGAGCGCGGTGGTCGGCTCGTCCATCACGATCAGGGCCGGTTGCAGGGCCAGGGCGATGGCGATCACCGCCCGCTGCCGCATGCCGCCGGAGAGTTGATGCGGGTAGGCATCGAGCCTGGCGCTGTTGATGCCGACGGTCTCCAGCAACGCCGCCGCCCGCTCCCGCGCCATCCGCTTCGAGACCGGCTCATGGGCCAGGATCGTATCCTCGATCTGGTCGCTGATCGTCATCACCGGGTTGAGCGCGTTCATCGCGCTCTGGAAGACCATCGCCACTTCGCGCCAGCGGAAGCGTTCCAGCTCGGCGTCGGATAGCGCGAAGACGCTCCGGCCCCGCACCAGCACCTCGCCGCCGGAAATCACCGCCGGCGGCGGCAGGATCCGGATCAGGGCATGGGCGACGGTCGATTTGCCGCTCCCCGACTCACCGGCCAGGCCAAACACCTCGCCCGGTTGAATTGAGAACGAGATGCCGTCGACGGCCCGCACCGGACCTCGCGGCGAAAGATAGTCAACCTGGAGATCGCGCACCTCGAGCAATGGCGGGCCGGTAGCGCGAGCTGACGACACGGCGGAGGCAGGCGCCAGCACTAATCACCACCCGTCGGCCGCAGCACCGGCGTCGCCCGTCCTTCGGTCAAGCTGAAGCCCGGCCGCTTGAGCAGCGCGACCGCGGCGCCCCGCGCCCGGAGCCGCGGGTTCGTCACCTCGTCAATCGCGTAGTTCATCAAGACGAAGGCGAAGGCGATCAAGGCGATGCAGAGCCCGGCCGGGACGAAGGTCCACCAGGCTCCGGTGAGCAACCCGGCGTTGTTGCCCGCCCAATAGAGGTTGGTCCCCCAACTGACGACGCTGGGGTTGCCCAGGCCGAGGAATTCCAGGGCCGCCTGGGCGCCGATGGCAAAGATACCGGAGCCCAGGAAGCTGGCGACGACGATCGAGAACATGTTGGGCAGGATTTCCGAGAGCACGATCCGCATCCCGCCTTCACCGCTGACCCGCGCGGCGGCGACGAAATCCTTCTCCCGGAGCGAGATCGCCTGCGAGCGCATCACCCGCGCCGGCCAGGCCCAGCCGGTAATCGTCAGGACCAGGATCATGAACCAGGGGGAGCCGCTGCCGATGAAGGCCGAGAGCACCACGAGCAGGGGCAGGCTCGGCACGATGAGGAAGATGTTCATAATCAACGAGAACGACTCGTCGACCACGCCGCCGAAGTAGCCGGACCCCACCCCGACCAGGACGCCGATCACCGTCGTCAACAGCCCCACCGCCAACCCGACCGCCAGCGTGCTGCGGCCGCCCCAGACGGTCTGGGCGAAGACATCCTGCCCCTGGCCGGTGGTGCCAAACCAGTGTTCGGCGGACGGCGCCTGGTGGGGCCGGGCCACGAAGTCGGAGGGGTCGCCGGGTGCGATCACCGGCGCCAGCAGGGCGACGGTCGCGAACAGCACGGCGATCAGCACCCCGGCCGTCGCCTTCTTACTATTGAGGACCGCCCGCGCCCAATAGGGCAGCTTCAGCCCACGTTGCCCGCGAGCCGCTTCCGCCGCCGGCGTGTTGACGGCCAGGTCGGGGACGGTCGGTTCGAGCAGGTCGGTCTGCATGGACATGGCACACCCGCCTACGTGCTACGGACCCGGGGATCGAGCCGCAGATAGAGCAAATCGACCAGCAGATTGGCGCCGAGCACGGCCAGCGTAATCATCAGGAAAATCCCCTGCATCAGGGGGTAATCGAGACTACGCACCGCGATGAACAGCCGGAAGCCGAGCCCCGGATAGCTGAAGACGATCTCCGTCACCAGCGCCCCGCTGACTACGAAACCAAGCGCCATGCCGAAAGCGGTGACGTTCGGCAACAGCGCGTTGCGCGCCGCGTACTGGAACATCACCCGCCGCTGCGGCAGCCCCTTGGCTTCGGCGAAGGTGATGTAATCCTCGGCCAGGACCCCGATCATGGCGTTGCGCATTCCCAGCATCCAGCCCCCGATCGAGACCAGGATGATGGTGGACGCCGGCAGCACCAGGTGATAGGCGACGCTGCCGATGAACTCCAGGCTCAGCGCGGGCGACAGGGTGTCGGAATAGGAGTGGCGCAAGGGGAAGACGTTCCAATAGAAGCCGAGGAAGAAGAGCGCCACCGAGGCCAGCCAAAAATAGGGAAACGAACCGACGAAGAGGAGGACCGGCGGCAACACCGAATCGGCCCAACTGCCACGCCGCCACGCCGCCACAATCCCCAGCAGCATGCCGAGGCCGAACCCGACGATGGTCGCCACCAACCCAAGCAGCAGCGTCCATTGCAGGCTCGTTCCGATCACGGTTAACACCGGGCTGGGAAACGAGCTGAGCGAAAGTCCGAACTCGCCGCGGACGATGTGTTGAAGATACAACCAGTACTGCTCGAGCATGGGCGCGTCGGAGAGGCCGTAGGCTTGGCGCATGGCATCGATCTGCTCGGGCCGGGCCTGGCCCTGGGATCGGCCGATAATGCCCGACGCCGGATCGCCCGGCATCAGCCGGGGCAGCATGAAGTTCAGCGTGATCGACGCCCAGGCCGCGATCAGATAGAAGCCGAATCGTCGCGCCAGATATCGCACGACTC
>JACCYK010000195.1 GCA_013696525.1 Chloroflexia bacterium | reverse complement strand
ATCGACATCATCCTGGTCGTCACCGGCGGCGGCCCGGGCAACGCGACCGAGACGCTGACCACCTACATCTACCGCCGGGGTGTCCAGAACATTGACGTGGGCTATGCCACGGCCATGTCGCAACTCTTCTTGATCGCGGTCATCATCACGATTGCCTCGGTCATCGTTGTTGTCGGTCGCAAGGTTCGAGACGTTACCTAACGTTGGCCCCACGTATTTCCGGAGGAGAGGCTCGTTGATTGCGGCGTCACCACCAGCAGCGGAAGCGTCTGTGGCGGGGCACGTCCCGAGGCAGAGCTATGGACGGAAAAGCCGGGTCTGGCAGGTAGTTGGCCGGACGCTGACCTACGCGGTGTTGCTGCTCTGGGCGTTCATTTGCCTGTTCCCGATCTATTGGACATTCACCACGTCGCTTAAGGACCAAGTCGCGGTCCTCCAGGGTCCGACCTATATCCCGTTCGTTGACTTCGAGCCCAGCTTCATCGGTTGGACCGACATCCTCGGTACTCCGGATCAACGTGACATCCTGTTCCGCAATGCTCGCAACAGCCTCATTGTAGCCCTTGGCGCCTCAACCTTGGCCGTCGTCCTCGGTTCCATGGCGGGCTACGGGCTGACCCGCTTCAACTACCGGTTCCTGATCTGGCGGAACCGGGACATTTCCTTCTGGTTCCTGTCACAACTGATCCTGCCGCCGGCGGCGGTGGTGATGCCGCTGCTGATCTTCTACCGAGAGTTGCGTTTGCTCGATACCCATCTTGGCCTGATCCTGCTCTACACCGTGATCAACTTGCCAATCGTGATCTGGATCATGCGCGACCAATTCAATTCGATTCCGATCGAATTGGAGCAAGCGGCCCTGGTTGACGGCGCCACCCTGTTTGGTGCGTTCCTCAAGATCGTGGTGCCGGTGGCGGGACCTGGCATGGTCGCGGCGTTTATCCTCTCTGTCATCCTGGCGTGGAACGAGTACTTCTTCGCCACCGTGCTGACCTCGATCAACGCGGTGACCATGCCGATCCTGATCGCGACTCAAGTCAGCTCACAGGGCATCAAGTGGTGGGCGATGGCCGCCGTGGCCACCGCCTCGATCGCGCCGTTGGTTATCATTGGCGTGTTCCTCGAACGCTACATCGTTCGTGGGCTCACGGCGGGCGCGGTCAAATAAGGATCGACGCCGACGACAATTGTGCGCTCCGGCTCTGGAGAGGATGGTATGCCAAAGGAAACCAAGAACGACGAGGAGCGGCGCGGGTTGGGGAAAGTCGTCTATAGCGTCGATCCAGAATCAGTCCTGGAGGATCGTCAGGAGATTGCCCACGGATCAGCCGAGGTCAACGAAGCATCGAAGGAGTCCTTCCCCGCGAGCGACCCTCCCGGCTTCACGGGCACCACGGCTGAACCGGCGCCGCCGAAGCCTTAGCCGCCATTGCCGGGATCGATTACGCGTGGGCGCTCCGTGCGCCACAGCCGTCGTGTGTCCGCCATTTGCCACAGCTTGTTCGGCTGATAGCCGTCAACGTCAATTGCGCCAAGAACGAGGTCCGCCGGAAAACCGAACCAAAGCCCAAAGAGATCGTCATTGACGACCCGCTGCAACTGCATCAGCGCCCGCCGCTGGCTCGCGACATCCGTCGCCCGCAAAAACTCGGCGAGAGCTTGGTCAGCCTCGGCGTTGGCGTAGCCTCCCGGGTTCCAGCCTTGCCGGTTGGATCGAATGTCCCAAGCCGTCCCATAGAGGTCAAAGTCGGTGAAGCCTGGATAGAGATCATAGGCATAGGCAATGAGATCAAAGTCATGTCCCCGGAGGGCGCGGGCCTGGAACTCGTCGACGCGGAGCAACTGTATCCTGAGGGCGACGCCAATCGCGGCCCAATCGTCCTTGACGCTCCGAAGCACCAGGAGAAGCTCGCGTCGGGCATCCTCGCACACGATCACCGTCAAATCGAACGGAATGCCGTTGCCGTTTTCCAGGGTGCCATCGTCGTTGGCATCGGCCCAGCCCGCCGCGGCCAGCAAATCGAGCGCCGCTGCCGGGTCAAAATCAGGGGATCGGAGTTCCTCATCGCGCGCCCATGGCTGAGCGATCGTACCGGCCGCAAAGGTGTCGGCTAATCCCTCGAACACCTCCGCCGCGTAGCGGCCGCGGTCAACTGCCAGGGTAAGGGCTTGCCGCAGCCGGAGGTCGTCGAAGAACCGAGGCAACCCCGTCGGATTCGCGAAATTAAAGGCGGCAAACATCACCGACGCCGCTTCGGCAACATACAACCGGCCCGGCAGGTCATCCACCAGCGGAATATCCTCGGTCGGCAACGGCCACACGAAATCAGTCCGGCCCGCCCGCCACGCCTCGATTCGTTCCCGGCGATCGTCATTCCACGTGAGCGCGAGCTGATCGAACCAGGGTGGCGCGAGCCAATACGTCTCATTGCAATCAAAGTTGACACCATTGGTTGTGATCGACCGAACCCGCCACGCTCCGGTCCCGATCGGAAGCTGCCGCTGCCAATCAAATCCGGTCAGCGTTCGCTCACCGAGCGCTTTCGCTTCCCAGAACGGTTCGTATTGCGCGGCCTGAAAGATCAATAGGGTTGCCGCGTTGAACAGCCAGCTGGGATCGGGCTCAAGCAGGGTAACGAGAACCTCAAGCTCATCAACGTCCTCGACCTCGTCCATGGTGACGAAGAAGCTTCCGACGCCGGTGTCGACATCATCTCGGTACGCCATGAGCGAGAACCGCACATCACGCGCCGTAAAGGGTGTCCCGTCATGCCACCTGACGCCGGGCCGGAGCTGGATCGTGATCGCCAACCCATCGCCGCTCACCTGCCAACTCTCCGCCAACCAGGGCGCCGGCTCCAAGGTGAGCGGGTCGGGGCGGAGCAGCGGGTCAAGGTAGCTAGCGAGTACTTGATAGTCCTGCCGATACGACACTGGATTGAAGTCGAGCCGTGCCGCTGACGGCCGCATCAGTCGCAGCGTGCCGCCGCGGCTGGGCTCGGAGCCATAAACCGGCTGCTGATCGCGGATGATCCGCAGCGGCGGCGGGATCGGGGTCGCCATCAGCGTCGCGGTGGCAGTCGCGGGCACTACATCGGGTGAACCTAGCGGGGTCGCCCCCGGTGTCCCTCTTGGCTGACCGCGCGGTTCGACCCCAACGTCGGCCGCGATAACTAGCGCGCCGGCACCAATCGCGCCAAGGACTCCACGTCGGGTCAATGGTGCCGTGCGCCGGTCCGGAATCGAACCGCTCCCTTTTGTCTTGATCACATTCTCTTCCTCCGGCGGCGGTTCGGCCACCATGCCCCCGGCACATCCGCCTCGCGCGCTACAGGGATATCTGGCTCGGCGACGAGCGAAACAGGTCGATCAAGCTAACCAGGTCGGATACCTCGCGGGTGGGCGGCGGCGCCTGCTCGCCCCAGGTCGCCCCCGTCCGGTTCATCCAAACTGACCGCACGCCCGAGCCGCGCGCTCCCAAGACGTCGATCCGAGGATCGTCACCGACGAAGACCGTCTCCGCCGCGCTCACGCCGCCGAGTCGCATCGCCGCCGCAAAGATCCGCGGGTCCGGCTTCTCGATGCCGAGCTCCCCGGAGATGAGCACGAAATCAACAAGCGTGCCAATGCCGAGGAGATCCGTTTTTTCCCGTTGAATCTGGGCTGGTCCGTTCGTGATGATGCCCAGTTGTCGCCGGCGGAGCGTGCCACCGGACGGCTCGATATTGCGCAATGCCCGCAGGGTTGAGATTACGTCGGGAAAGAGAGCGAGGTCGTGAAAAGGGTTCCCTTGATACCAGGCGGCGGCCGCTGCCGCGGCGCCCGGCACCTCAATTCCAAAGCGGACAAATAGGTCCGAAAAATGGTCGACCCCGTGCGGCGATGCGGCGATCGACGCCCTGATCATCTCCTGGATCAGGGCGTCGATCGGCTCCTCACGGTCCGAGCGATGAAGCGTGAACGCATGCCGGAGCCGGCTGACGCGGGCCGAACCGTAGTCACAGAGCGTGTCATCGAGATCAAAGAGGACAAGCGACGGAACCGGCTCTAGAAATGGGCATTGGCGAGCGGGAGGACGCGCCGACGGCATCAGTCCGACTCCTCTTGAGCCGCCGCGATCATTGTCAACCGCGCATCGACGAGCTCCGCCAGGTGCCACACGTTGAGCCGCCGTCCCGCGGCATCACAACCGCCTCGGAGGTGCATGATGCAGCCCTGATTGTCCGTGACGAGCGTGTTCGCCCCCGTGCTCGCCGCGTCGTCGAGCTTGCGGTTCAGCAGACGTTCCGCTACCTCGGGATACTCGAAGGAGAACGAGCCACCGAAGCCGCAGCAGAGGCTGGACTCGGTCAGCTCGCGAAGCTCGCATCCCATCACCGACTCGAGGATCCGGCGCGGCTCCGCTCGAAGCCCAAGCGCGTTCAACCCCTGACATGAGTCGTGATAAGTGACCGTCTCCCGTTCGCCGTCATCAAGGCTACCCGCGGGCAACCGCACCACCCGATCGAGGAAGCTGGTGAAATCCATGACCTTGGTCGATAGCCGCTCGGCTCGGGCCAACCATGACGGCTCATGTCGGAAAAGATGCAGGTAGTCCTGAGCCATGGTCGCCACGCAGCTCGCGCTGCCCGACACAATGACCTCGACATTCTCCTGCTCGAGCGCGCGGATCGTCTGTCGGGCCATCCATTTCGCGTGCCGCGCATCGCCGGAGTTGTTGGCTGGCAAGCCACAGCAGTTCAATCCAGGCGGAAAGAGGACCCGGACACCCAGCTTCTGGAAGGCCGCCACGATCGCTTTGCCCTGCTCGGGATAGAGGCGATCGGTCATGCAGCCAGGAAAGTAGCCCACCATCATCCCAGCGGCTGGACTCGACAGCACCGGGATCAGGTATGGCACGGTCTCAGCGTGCAGGCGATCACGCAGCGGACGACTCACCAGGGCCGGCAACGATCGCCACCGTGTTTGTCGTCGCAGGATCGGCACCCGGCGCGCCCGCACAAACCGCCGCCCTCGCGTCATCGGCAGTTGCGCCCTGCTTCCGAGACGAAACATCCGGTCTGCCAGCTTCGGCCGCGCCAATGTGCCGAGCATGGTTCGTTTCGCGACCGGCATCCCTTTCGCTTCGATCACCAAGGCACGAACGTCGAGGATCTGCCGCGGCAACGGGATACCCACCGGACAAACGGTCTCACACGCGTTGCAGGAGAGGCAGAGGCTTTGCGGCCCCGCCGCCGCATCGAGGCCATGGTGGAACGGCGTGACCACAAGGCCGATGGCACCCGTGTAGATATGGCCAAAGACATGGCCGCCAACCTCCCGATATGGCGGGCAGACATTGGCACAGGCGGCGCATCGAATACAGTGCAATGCTTCCTGGAACTCGGGCATCGCGGCCATCCGCCGGCGGCCATTGTCGACGAGGACGATATGCATCTCATGGCCGGCGCTCGGTCCGGTGATGAACGTCGAGTAGCTCGTCAGTCGCTGGGCGGTGCCCGACCGGGCGAGGAGACGCAATTGGACCATTGCATCGTCAAACGTGGGGATGAGTTTCTCGATGCCGGCCAGCACCACATGCACCGGCGGCAACGAGGAGCACAATCGCCCATTGCCCTCATTCGTGACCATCAGCACCGTGCCAGTTTCGGCAACCAGCGCATTGGCCCCGGTGACGCCCATGCCCGCCGTGAAGAAGACCTTCCGGATCTCGTCTCGCGCCGCCTGGACCTGGTCGCCGATTTGTTCCCGCGAAATGTCGCGACCCAGCGCCGTCGAGAAGATGTCGCCGACTTCCTGCCGGGAAAGATGCACCGCCGGCATCACCATATGGCTGGGCCGCTCCGACCGGAGTTGCACGATCCATTCGCCGAGATCGGTCTCGACCGCGTCGATCCCGACTTCGGCCAGCGCATGGTTCAGCTCAACTTCCTCGCTGACCATGGACTTCGATTTCGCCACCACTCGCACCGCGTACCTCAGCGCGAGGTCTCGCACCACCCCGGCGGCGGCGGCCGCGTCGGCGGCGAAGTGGACCGTCGCCCCGGCGGCCTCGGCGGCCAACCGAAACTGAGTGAGGTACGCCTCCAGGTTGGTGACGACATCAGTCTTGACCGTCTTCAGCCGGTCACGAAGCTCGTCGAAATCGGCTTCACGAAACGCTTCTGCCCGGGCCGCCTTCCAGGCTTGCTGAAAATTCGTCAGGTTGATGGATAATCGCTGGTTGGCAAGGGCACGCTCATACCGCTCGGCAAACGATGTCGTGGGGTGAGCGTCGACTCGCGAGGTCTGGAGCTGGTTCATGACTACCTTTGCATGTCCGAGGTTGGCTAAGCGCGGGCTTGATGCCACGATCCGATTCGCGAATGTGCGCCGCCGCTGTCGGCCTGGTCGCCGGCTACGGCATGCCATCGTCCCAAAACAGCCGGTGGAACTCGGCGCTGTCGTAATAGCCAACGATGTTGACGATCTGACTCTCATTGCCGCGGACGATCACGACTTGCTCGGAGATAAGCTCGCGACCAAGATGCGGTGCGTATTCGCGCACCACGAACTGAATCGCGGCCCGGTCTTGTTCGGCGATCACGTCGGTCACTTCCCAGCGCGCGGTCGGATACGACGACACCACCGTCCCGAAATAGGCCACGATCTCGTCCGCCGGACGGACCACCTCTCGGTGTGGAAGGGCGCGAAACGTCGCGTGATTGGCGAGTGTCGCCCGCAATCGTCGCGGGTCTCGGGCATCGAGCGCGGCGAAAAACTCGCGTCCGAGCATCTCAATGGATGTGTGGGAACCTGAGTGTTGGCTCATCGATCGCATCCGTTGGTCAGCAACGCGGTCGAAGCGGACACATTGCTCATCGCGGCGGCACCGGCGGCGATAGCAACTGCAACTCCTCGATCCCTGCCTTCGACACGTCGGCGATCCCCTGTCTCGCGCCGACGCGCTCGAGCGTGCGGTCCAATTCGCGCAAGATTAGCTGGTCATGGAGCGCGAGATGGTTCGCTAATTCGCGAATGGTCCACGATTGCTCGCGGCGGCTGATACCGGTGCGATGCCACGAGACGTCGGGCAGGCTTCGGAGCAGTGATCCCGTACTTTGGCGAAGCCGGCGGCATTCCGCCATCAATTCCAGCACGGTCGCCGTCTCGTCATGCCGAAGGTCGGCCGCCGTCGGTTCCAGCACCGGCAGCTTGTCCAGGTCCGGGTTGTTCCGCGTTGCGATCGCGTACATTTTCGGATAGCCGCGTCGCTCCTCATCCCGCAACCGGAGGACCAGGTCTTTGACGGATGGCTCCCCGCGATGGATGGCGCGGTCCAACCGAGCCCGGTCGTGGATTGGTGACAACCACCTGGAAAGATGGCTGATGGTATTGAGCAAGCGAATGACAAGTTCATCATTGCCCAATCGTTTCACCGATTCAGGATCAACCGGATTGCCCGTCCCACTTTCCCGCCGAGCTGGCGTCAATTGGTTCCCCAATCTCCTCATCCCCTCCCCTTTATCCCAGCGCCTCGGCTATGGCCCGCGCGTGCTCGGCATCATGCCGGCGGATGTCTTCGACCATCTGGGCCAAGGTCCATCCGGGGCGAGTCCCGATCTGGCTTTTCCGCCCCCATGCGTCGCCCGGCAGCGCTGCCAGCAGTGCGACCAATTGCCGGCGTTGGCCACGCAACTGGTCGAGCACTTTAAAGGGGTCTTGAGCGCGATACTCGTGCTCGATCTCCCAAAGTTGATCGTCAATCTCCGGCAGCCTGGGCTCATCTTTGTCAATGACCGCTTGTACCCGCGAGTGGAAGACTTCCTCCCAGTCCGAAAGATGGCCGAGGTTTTCGATGGCACCCCAACCACCGTCGCTCGTCGGCCGTTTGAGCGCTTCGATCGCGTGGCCAGCAAGCAATCGGGCCAATTCATCCGGAACGGCCGCTAAATCTGGGATCAGTTCCGCGTCCAGGCTGCGATTCAGTCCGGCCGATGCATCAGCCATCGACGTTAGCCCGCGATGACACCGTGGCGGGACGACTCACGGGCGGTCCCCCTTGATTGACGCACCTGCCGAAGGTAGGTCCACGCCTGCTACTCGTCGCCATCCAGAACCAAGCTGACTTCGACCGGATCGGCTGACAACGCCAAGCTCCACAACCTCACCTCCGTCTCACCGGCGGCGAACCCCACGATGAGAAGTATCGTGTTTGGGTAGTGCGCTTCAGCGAGATCAATCTCTGACGGGGTCGACGGCGACGCCAGATGAGAATGTACAGTTGCTCCCAGCTCCCATCCCTCCGCCCTCATCACCCGAAACGCCGACAACACTTCTGCCGGGTCCATTGTATATCGAGTCGGCGAATGATCCACATTCGTCCCAGGAAAAAACGCGACCGCCCGCCGATACTCACCATCGGTAACCGTGGCGATTAATCCGACTCCCTCGTTTGGCCGAGCGTCGTCCAGATGCGCCAGTATCGTCTGTAGTTGAGCCCCGCCCATCCGCAATCCGGGTGGCAGCGTACCTCGGTTCAGGCCGGTGCCAGGCAACATCTCTCCGTCACGAGTATCTGGTCCGCGCATCGCCTCCTCCGTTGCGCGGCGCCCCGCGGAACCCTACGCTTGTCGGGGAACACCGGTTTAGCCTGCTCATCGGAGGAACATCGTGTTGCGCGTCATTCACCGGCTTCAACCGCTCGTACCGATCCTAATCGTTCCGATCCTTCTGCTTCCAAGCGCCGGGCGGGCCGAAACCCCGGACCCGCCGGTGCAGCCTCTCTCCACGGTCACGGCCACTCCCGGGACGCCAAGCCCGATCACTGGCCGCACCGGCGATACCAACCCGGAGCTCTACGCGGCAATTCTGCCCGAGCACCGGGAGCGAATCTACGCCCAAACCCAGGGCAAACTATCTCGATACAGGATAACCGCGACCGTTGAGCCCCGCGGCTCAGATCAACCGGCGCTGGTGTCCGGCACGCTGCAACTCAGATACGTGAATGAGACGGCTACACCGCGTGACGAAATCTATTTCCGTCTCTATCCAAACGCTCCCGCCTACGCTGAAGCCGAGATGTCGGTGTCCAGCCTGTCGGTCGCCGGGAGTCCGGTCGTGCCGGTCCTGTCGGTCGACAACACCGTCCTCCAGGTGGCGTTGCTCGATCCGCTCCCCCGAGGGGCGGCGACGGATCTCGAGCTCACGTTTGCGGCAACCGTTCCCGTCCGGCCGATGCAAACCTATGGCATATTCGCGGTCGATCCCAGCACTGGAACAATTGCGTTAGCCCATTGGTTTCCTCTTCTCGCCGGCTATGATGAGTCTGGGTGGAGCCTTCACCCGGTTAGCCGAAACGGCGATCCAATCTTCTCGAATACCGCGCTCTTTGATGTCAGGCTCCGCACCCCGGAGGATTGGCAAGTTGCCGCCACCGGGATCGAGAGCGAGCGGACGACCGCTGGCGGAGTGACGTCCCGGCGCTTGATCAGCGGCCCCGTGCGCGATTTCACCGTTGTGACGAGCGACCGGTTCGAATCGATCAGCCGTGACGTCGCCGGCACGACCGTGACCTCGTACCTTCACCCGGAGCGGGCCTCCGGAGGCGAGGCCGTCCTCAACTACGGGGCAACCGCGCTCTCGGTGTACAACGAGCTGCTGATTCCATACCCGTACCGAGAAATGGATCTGGTCGAAGTTGAGCTGTATGGGGCCGGCGGCGTGGAGTTTCCTCAACTCATGCTCATGGCGCGTTCGCTGTACGCGAATGACCATTCTCGAAACGAGCATTACCTCGAGTTTGTCACCGCCCACGAAGTCGGCCATCAATGGTTCTTCGCCATGGTTGGCAACAACCAGCATCTCGATGCGTTCATCGACGAGGGGTTGGTGGAGTACCTGTCGACCGACGTCTATTTCACGGCCGTCCACGGTGCGGAGACCGGCCGGCGACAATTTGGGCTCGAAGTCCTCCTGTGGTATCTCGGGATGTTGCGAACCGGCCGCGACCTGGTGGTGGACCAGCCGACCGATTCCTTTTCCAATAGCTCGATCTACGCGGCGGCCGTGTATGCCAAGGGCGCCATTGGGTTTGCCGAGATCCACGACTTAATCGGCAACGACGCATTCTTCTCGGCCCTCCGCCACTACACGACGGACAATATGTTTGGTGTCGGCACGCCGGGCGCCCTGCTGAGTGCCTTCGAAGCCGAGTCGGACCGAGATGCCGGTGCGGTTTGGACGTTGTGGTTTGAGCAAGAGAATGGCGCGGCGGTCTTCGACGAACAAGACTATCAGGAGCTTATGGTCGAGCTTGGTCTCCGCTAGCGTGTACCCGATCGAACGCCGGCGTCGGCGGCATCGCGATGGCCAGCAGCGCGAGGTGCAGCGACAGTCGGTCCGCCGGTACCGCGAGATCAAAATTGGCGAGCTCACTAATTCGCCGCAAGCGGTAGGCAAGCGTGTTGCGGTGAATAGCCGCCCGCTCCGCGGTCTCGACCCGCGAGCCGCCACTCTCAAGGAAGTGCAGCAAGGTTTCCCTTAGCACGCCGTACCGGTCGTTTGCGACCAAGTCGCCCAAGACATCGGCGGCAAACGTGGCCAGCAGGGGACTGTCCCAGAGCCGGTAGAGCAGGCGAAACCCACCAATGTCGGCTGTCTGATCAAAACTGGCCGTTGCCCCTTGGATGAGACCGCCTTTAAAGAGGCCCGCGACATAGACCGCCTGGCGGGCTGCTTCGGTCAGCTCAAACGAATCGGCGGCCATGCCAGAAATCGCGATCCACGGACCGTCGCCAGCTCGGGACTTAGTCTCTCCAAGTCTCGCGACACGTCCCGCCGCGCCAGGCGCTCCTCCGGCCCGGTCGTTTTTGAGCTCGATGAGCACGGCCGCGTGGGATTCTATGCCGGCTACCTCGTGGGCCTGACCGAACGGGGCAAGGCCTCGCTGCAACTCCTGCAACCGGTCCGCGGACGGCGACAGGGCGACCCGGAAGGTCGCGTTCGGATCCAGGCCCAGCGTCACCGCCTGGATCCTCGCCTCGCTTGGCAGTTTTCTAACCGCACCGAAAATGAACCGCTGGAGTGCCTCCGCTCGATCCAAACCACGCGGTCGCAGCCAGGTGGCTCCCATCAGCGCCGACTCGACGGCACCCGCGAGTCGGTCGGCCGCGACTCGCCCCCACGCCTGACGGTCCGGCCCAACTGGTCCCAACCAGACCCGACCGCCGGCGCGAAGCGGATATGATATCAGGTTTGGCCGCGTCGCGATCTGGCGATGCACTTCGGATTCCTGGGCCACATCGTTCGCGTCGCGACTCGAAGCGAGAACAATGCCGGTACGATCCGTCACGGCAATGGGCACGGAGATTTCTTGAAACGCCAACTCCAATACTTGGTCCAACCCCGCCCCACTCGCGGTAGCACTGCTTAGCAGCCGTCCGAGCTCTGTCCCGAACCGATAGAGCTCGTTACGACGTTCCGTCAGCAGGCGGTTCAACTCGCTCTCGGTTTCGACGCTGATGGCGTCATTCCGCCAGTCCAGCACGGGCATCGGCGCCGTGCCTCCCAATGCCGTCAGTCGCTCGGAGCCTTCTTGCACGACCACGGCGGCGACACGCTGTCGAGCCAGATCAGCCAAGAGCGTCCGCAACGTTAGTCGTTGCTCCGTGAATACAGATTCCGACAGCAATATGATCTCGCCCCCGCGTAGAGCCGGGAGGGCGGGAGCCAGCGCCCGCGCTGCCACTGCCCAGCTCACGGCCCATGAGAGCGCTGCCCGGGTTCCGGCAATGACCGGTCGCAGCCGCGGTTCCCATGTGAGCAAGTCACGAATGGTTATTTCGTCCACTTGAGTATCTTCCTCGCGTGCTAAGTGCGCATCGACGGACCCTGTCGAACTAAAGCCACCCGGTGTGGGCATTAAGCAATATGATACGATTAACCATCGTTCGCCTGGAAGATCGATCGATTAATGCATTGTGCATGACGCCCTGGTCAACTCGACCGGCATTTCGGAGTTTTGATGCCTATCCGCCGTGTCCTCGTCAGCCCTTCCAGTGCCAAGCACCAGGCGAATTGGCCGGCATCGACCTGGTTGTTGTTCGCGGGGAGTTTGCTTGGCTTGGCCGCGTTTCTCTATCCCTTCATCCTGCCGAGCCTGCTTCGGGCCATTGGAACGCCGGCGCGGCTGCCAGGGGTTGAAGGTCCACTCGTCCTGGCCGGGGTTGCATTGTGCTGCGTGTTCTTGCTCGTGACTCGCTTCGCCGCGGCCCGGCAGCTCACCGCGAACCCAGCAAAAACCGCCGCCCTGCTCGGCGCTATCGTTGCGCTGGACGCCAGCCTTCGATTGGTTCCCAGTCTCGGCGGCGCCACTTCGATCTTCCTCCTCATCATCTTGGTGGGGGCGGTGTTCGGAGCGGAGCTAGGTTTTCTCACCGGTGCGTTGACGCTCTTTCTCTCAGCGTTTTTGACTGGCGGGGTTGGGCCTTGGTTGCCCTTTCAGATGCTCGGCGCGGGGTGG
>JACCYK010000605.1 GCA_013696525.1 Chloroflexia bacterium | reverse complement strand
GCCAAGAGTTCCAAGGACCATACCATACGCGGAAACGTCACGAGCATCACCCCCAACGGCGCCTGCTAGAACGCCGGGAGGGAGCGAACGCGGATGGGCGAACCCTCAAGCGAGGGGAAGGCGGCATGGCATCGACAAGCGGCTCAAGACCGATTGGATCCAGGTCGGACAACTCGGACGAGGAGCCCGGCTCACGTTGCGAGGAAACAGCACCGCGCGTTGACCGGCATCTTCGCGGCTACCCAATGGGAGCGGCCGGCTCTGCCCCGACCGATCGTGGCGGCGGGAGGATGCGTCGCGAGGCGGGCCGCAGCAAGCGGCTTGAGTTGAGCATGATCGCGACGTCGGGCAGGCTCTGGGCCGCCGCGGCCCAGACCGGGGGGAGGATGCCGACCGCGGCCAAAGCGACGCCGATCACGTTGTAGGCGGCGGTGAAGCCCAGATTCTGGCGGATGGTGCGGACCGAGCGGCGGCCGATCCGGATCGCCTCGGGCACCATCGCCCAGTCGTTGCGGATCAGGGCGACGCCGGCGGCTTCCAGCGAGACCGCGGCCCCGGCGCCCATCGCCACCCCAACGTCCGCTTGGGTCAGGGCCGGGGCGTCGTTAACGCCGTCGCCGACCATCATCACGACCTCGCCGGCGGCTTGCAGCCACTGGATCACCGCGATCTTCTCCTCCGGCAGCAGCCCGGCCTGGTACTCGATCCCCAGCTCACCGGCGATCGCGGCCGCCACTCGCTCGCTATCACCGGTGAGGAGGAGCAATCGCGTCACGCCGAGCTGCCGCAGCTCGGCCAGGGCCGGCAGAACTTCCGGCCGGAGGACATCGGACACCGCCAGGACACCCTCGACCTGATCCGGTGTGGCCAGGAAAAACGTCGTCGCTCCCGCCGCTTCCAACCGGAGCGCCTCGCTCGCCGCCTCGTCGCCGAGGGGGATCTCGCGTTCGGCAAGCAGTCGCCGGTTGCCGAGCAACCATTCCTCGCCGCCGACCGTGCCGAGCACCCCGCGGCCGGGCAGCACGGCGAAATCGCTTGGCTCGGCCAGCTCCAGGCCGCGCTCACCGGCGGCGGCCACCACCGCCTCGGCCACGGGATGTTCGCTCCGGCGCTCGATCGTGGCGGCGAGCCGGAGCACGTCGGCGGACGACCGCCCGTTCAGGGCCAGCACTTCGGTCAGCAGTGGCCGGCCCCCGGTCACGGTGCCGGTCTTGTCGAGGACAACGGTCGTCACTCTCGCCAATTGCTCCAAGGCGATGCCGCCTTTAATCAGCAGTCCCTGTCGCGCCGCCTGACCGGTACTGGCAAGGACGACGACCGGGGTGGCGATGGTGATGGCGCAGGCGCACGCCACCACCAGCACCGCCACCGCGTTCAGCACCGCCCCGGTCAGGAGGAAGGTGGCGCCGGCCACGAGCAGGATCAAAGGCAGGTACCAGGTAGCGAAGCGGTCGGCGAAGCGTTGCACCGGCGCCTTATTGCTTTCCGCTTCCTCGACGAGCCGGACGATCCGGCCAAACGTCGTATCAACGCCAATGCCGGTCGTTGCCACCTGGAGGAAGCCGGCTTGGGCGATGGAGGTCGCGAAGACCGCATCGCCGGCAGCTTTCTCGACCGGCATGCTCTCGCCGGTAATGGATGCTTCATCCACCGGGGCCTGCCCATCGAGTACCGTGCCGTCCACCGGGATCCGCTCGCCCGGCCGGACCAGGACGACATCGCCAATCACAACCTCCGCCAGCGGCAGCTCAAGCTCCCGGCCCTCCCGCCGCACCCGGGCCGTCACCGGCTGCAGGGCGGCCAGCTCGCGCAGCGCCTGGCGGCCACGCTCGGTCGTTCGTGCCTCCAGCCAGGCGGCGAAGCGCATGAAGAAGACGATCACGGCGGCGGTCGTCCATTCGCCGATGGCCACCGCCGCGAGGACGCCAACGGTCATCAGCGTATGGCTGGTAATCTGGCGTCGCCATGCCGCCTGAATGACCCCCCAAAAAACGCTGCCGCCGCCGATCGCGATGGCCGCCGCCGGAATCCACCAGGGCACCCGGTCGAGCGCCGCGTCGAAGACGCCAACCCATTCGCCGACCGCGGCCAGCAGCACGACGACGGCCACCAGACCAAGCAAGCCCCAGCTCAGCAGCCCACCGAGCCGGTCGGCCCGACTCTCCGGTGCTACCTCGGGCACGATCCCGCTTGGGACCGCGGGCCGGACCGCGTAGCCGGCCTTGACCACCGCCCGCTCAAGCTGGTCTCGGGTCGCTTGGGCCGGGTCGAGGGTGACGGTCGCCCGCTCCGCTTGGAGCAGCACCCGGACCTCCCGCACACCGGGCACGGCCCGCAGCCCCTGCTCGACGTGACGGGTGCATTCGGCACAGTCCATGCCGGCGATCGCGAGATCAACCGTCTGGACCAATGGCGGGGCGCTCATCGGGACTGACCCTGGCTTGCCGGCCGGCTGGGCAGCATGTGCTCGTTGACACAGGCCGCGATCTGGTTGGCGTGGCGGGAGAGGATGGCGTCGGCGCTGCCCAGCATCGCCTCGACCCCGGCCTCGGCCAGGGCGTAGTAGACGAACCGCCCCGCCTGCCGGCTGGTGACTAACCCGCAGTCGCGTAGGCAGGTCAGGTGGCTCGACACATTCGACTGCGTCAGCCCGCTCGCTTCGACTAACTCCGAGACGCACCGTTCCCCGTCCCGCAACAGCGCCAGCAGCGCCAACCGCGACGGATCGGCAAAGCCGCGAAACAGCTTCGCGGTCAACTCCAACTTCAGCTTCGGATCGGCGGCGGCAGTCATGGTGTTCATGGACGTATCATATCAGTAAATAGCGATATATTGAAGTGTAGGAACGACATGTGATACCCGTTGGTCCGCGGGATATGCCCGCGGGCTCCTCCAGGCTACCCATCTGGTTGGAATCGCCGCTCAAAATAGTGAGCCCGTGGGGGGTCTCCGGCGCGCTATCCAGCCGGTACTGCACGAACCAGGTGTCTCAATCGACGTTCACGTCTGCTGGGTCGGTCGCCAGCGTGGCCAGGACAAGCTCGGGTTTGCGGTCGATGATCCGGAGCAACGTCCGGGCCGCGCTATCCGGCCGCCGCGTTCCCTGCTCCCAATCGCGGAGGGTGCCGAGCGGCACCTGGAACCCCTCGGCGAACTGCTCTTGGGTCATCTGTAGCCGCTGCCGGATGCGTTTGGGATTCGGCGTCAACCGCGGCCGGGCGAGATCTTCGTCCGTGAATGGCGGATTATCGGGGTCGGCCAGGGCGTTGGCGTCGATCTCCTCCTCGGTCATGGCGAGGACACGCGCCCAATCGGTGGTGTCCACGATCGGTCGCGTGGAGCCATCGGCCAGGATCTGGACCGCGGTGCCATCAGGAAGTCGTTGGACTGTGATCATATTTTCGTCGCTCATATCGCTTTGCCCTTCTCCCTGAGATGATTGCTCAGGATAGTGTTAGCGTCTTACAGGAGTTCCATCGCGGCCAAGCTCGGGAATAAATCCCCGAGCTGAAAACACGAACCGCCCTAAACGGCGCTGGTTTCGCTTTGGTGAAGCCAAAACCGACCTCATAGCCGGCTTCAGCCGGGTTCGTGATTTCAGCCTGGTCGCTTTAGCGCCAGGCTTGGTAACGACAGAGATCGTAGCGCGACACCAACCGTTCCTCGTGACAATAGCACCGATCGTATACTCCCAAGTTGGCTAAAATTGATAGACTTCGGTTGTCATCCCCAGGGTTTCTATCACTCCGCGATCACGGAGTCGATGACCCTGGGGTCTTGATTTAACGTGGTCGTTGCGGACGCTCGGCGCTAGCCCCTCTTCTTCGACTTGCTCTACGGCTCCACCACCTCGTAGATCTCGCGGCCGCGCTCCTCAAGCAAGGGCACGATCTTGCCCAGGACCAGCTCCTTGAAGGCCGCGGTTTCCGTGTGCGCCGCGAACCCGGCCTGGTCGTGGTATTGCTCGTAGAGCAGGATCCGGCGGGGGTCGTCCACCGACTGGTTGACGATGTATGCCTCGCAAGCCGGCTCGGCGAGCGCGTGCGGGATCATCCGCCGGATCGTGGCCAGCGCTTCGTCCACGTTTCCCTCTTTGATCAACCAGCGGGCGACGACGACATACATGACGACTGCTCCTCTCAAGCACTTGGCGTGGCGGCGCCGGTCTTGGCGCGCTTAATTCCGGCGGCGGCGAAGGCGGCGGCCAGCACCCGGTATGATTGCGTCGCCGCCGCCAGCGGATCATAGCCCGGCCGGGCCTGCACCATCTTGCTGACCTCGACCACGATGTGGCCGTCGTAGCCGGCCCGCACCATCGCCCGCAGGTAGCGCGGGTAGTCCATCTCCCCTTCGCCGGGGATCAGGAACTCGAAATCGGGCACCACGCCGCGCTCGTCCTTGACATGGGTGTGGACGCTGTGCGGCGCCAGCTTCGCGATCACTTCCTCCATATCCATCCCCTGCACGTTGAAATGGCTGATGTCGAAATGGATCCCCAGCGCCGGCGAGTTGACCTGTTCCAGCAGCCAGAGCGCCTGGTCCGGATCGTGGAGGGCGGTGCTGACGTGCGGCTCCATGCTGACCACGACCCCGATGCTCCCGGCATACGCCGCCAGCTCGCCGAACTGATCGGCCAGCCGCCGCTTGACCCGCTCCCAATCGGCGGCAGCGCCGCCGGCGGTGGTGCTGACCGAGAGGTGCTCGCCCGGCCCTTGCAGCTCGGCGGCGAGGTCGAGGTAGGCGCGAAACCGGGCGAGGTTATCGGCATGCTCGGTGGGGTCGTCCGCCAGCAGAGTGGTATTGGCGCACAAACCGCCCAGCTCGATCTCGTAGTCGGTGTACAGCCGGCGAATCTCGCGCCGTTGCGCGGCATCGAGGCTGGTGCCCTCGGTCCGCCAGCCGGGACAGACCGTCAGCTCCAGCCCATCGAAGCCGAGCCCGGCACAATGCGCCACCGCGACGTCGATCGGGACTTCCGGCATGCCCCAAGTGCTATATGACAGGAGCAACCCCATGACTATGCCACCCCCGCCGGCAGCAGCCCAATCGCGGCGTCGATCTCGCGCTGATAGCCGTCCAGCTCGCCCGCGGCGACCTCATCGACCGTTACCGGCCGCCCCGCCGCCTGCGACTCGAACAGGGCATAGACGATGGCGACCGCCCGCAGCCCAACCGCGCCGTCAACTTCCGGCGTGGCGCCGGTTTGGATGCACTCGGCGAACTCGTGCTGCTCCAGGGCGATGATCTTGCGGTCGGTGGTGGGAAAGTCGAAGTCGTAGGTCCAGATCCGCTCGCCGCCGAAGAGATCCGCCGTGATCGAGTTCAGCTGGTAGCTCGGCGCGTAATCGAGCACCCGCTGGTCGGCGATATCGGTCCCGTCATCGAGCACCAGGCGGACCGGATTCCCGTTGCGATCGCCGGGCGAGGCGATCGAGCCCATGGTGCCAAAAACGCGGCGGTGGTTGAACGATTCGCCGTGCCCGGCGTAGTGATCGACCCATTGCCCGATCGCGCCATTGGCGAAGGTGAGCAGCCCGAACATCGCGTCCTCGCCGGTCGGTTCAATCGACTCCGGCATGGTGGCCGCCCATTTTTCATAGAAGCCGCCCGGCCCGGCCGTGTTCCGCCGATAGCGCGTCTTCTCGTAGAGGCGGGTCTGGCCGTAGACGGTGGCGATGTCGCCGAAGTAGTACATCAGGATGTCAGCGTTGTGGACCCCGGCGTCGAGGGTCAGGGCGCCGGTCAGCTTCATGTGCCGCCAGGGGGTGATGAAGATCGCGTCGCGGCCCCGCACCCCGGTTTCCATGATGAACTGGCGCTCGCCGATGGCGCCGTCGTCGAGCAAGGCCCGGATCAGCCGGTTGATTGGGTCGCGGCGAAAGTTCTCCGCCACGGAGAGAGTTTTCCCGTTCCGCTCGGCGCTGGTGAAGACCGCCGGCCGGTGCCCGAGCAGCTCC
>JACCYK010000599.1 GCA_013696525.1 Chloroflexia bacterium | reverse complement strand
CTGTCATCCATCGAAGGCTCGAACCGGCCGGCCACGCACCGACGCTACGCGGATCTGACGCGACTTCACGTCCTGCCCTCAATTGGCGGCGTCCAGCTCCGCCGGCTCACCCCGGTTCAGCTCCAAGCGCTCCAACCCGCGTGGCGGGACAAGGGCTTGTCGGCGACGACGGGTCGCCAGATTCACTACATCCTGCATCGCGCCTTCGGCCAGGCGGTCCGCTGGCGCATGATCGCCACAAACCCGTGCGACCTGATCGACCCGCCGCGGCGCTCGACGCCCGAGATGAAGGTCTGGGACGCCCGCCAGACGGCGGCGGTGCTGGCCACCGGCGATGCGACGAATCTCGCGGCGCTCTGGCGGCTGGCCCTGCTCTGTGGCCTGCGCCGCGGCGAATTGCTCGGTCTGCGCTGGGATGATGTCGACCTGGACCGCGGCACCCTGGCCGTGCGCCGCACGCTCAGCCGGGGGAACGGCGGCACCTGGGAGCTGGGGCAACCCAAGACGGCCGCCGGCCAGCGCGCCGTCGCCCTGCCGGCGTCATGCGTGGCGGCGCTGCGGGCGCACCGGGACCGCCAGGGATTCGAGCGCCAGCGCCTCGGGGAGCTTTGGCAAGATCTCGGCTTCCTCTTCACCGGCCGCTTGGGCACCCCGCTCCACGTCAACGTTCTCGACAACGCCTTTCGGGAGCTGATCGCCGGCGCCGGCGTGCCGCGGATTCGGTTCCACGATCTGCGTCATACCTGCGCGACGCTCCTGCTCGCCGCCGGCGTCCACCCAAAGGTGGTTCAGGAACGGCTGGGACACTCCGACGTCGGGATGACCCTGAACCGCTATTCCCACGTCATGCCGGGCATGCAGGAAGCGGCGGCGGACGCCCTCGACGCGGCGATCGCGGCGGCATCCTAGCGCGTTCGCGGCAAAATCGCGGCAAAGTCCTTGCTCATCGCTCCAAAATCCGCGCCAATCCGCCAATAACTAGACTGTGGTGCCGGATAAGGGACTCGAACCCTTACAGCCTTGCGGCCACCAGCTCCTAAGGCTGGCGTGTCTGCCAATTCCACCAACCCGGCAACGCTCCCGCGCTCCCGTAGTGTACTGGCTCAATCTCCACGGCGGCCACCGGCTATTCCGTGATCATGATTGCCCAATGCCATGCCCTCGGCTACGATGCCAGGCAGCAATCGACCTCCCCGGTCCACGAAAGGCAGATGTATGAGCGCAACAAATGAGACAGCAACGGTTCCATGGAATCGATTCGGCAAGACCGGGCAGCGCGTGCCGCCGATCTCGATCGGCTGCGCCCCGATCGGCGATATGCCGGAGGCGTTTGGCTATGGCGTCTCCGAGGAGGATGCGCTCGCCACGATTCGGGCCGCGCTCGATAGCCCCATCCCCTACATCGATACCGCGGCCCTGTATGGTGACGGCGAGAGCGAGCGGCGGGTCGGCCTCGTCTTGCGCGAGCGCGGCGGCTTGCCAGCGGGCGCGGTGCTGCAAACCAAGGCCGGGCGTGATCTTGTCACCAACGACTTTTCGGGTGATACAGTCCGGCGGCGGTTCGAGCGGTCGCTGGCGCTGCTGGGCGTCGATCGCATCGAGTTCGTATTTCTCCACGATCCGGAGCACACGACCTTCGATCAGGCAATGGCGCCAGGCGGTCCGATCGCTGTGCTCCAAGAGCTCAAGGAGCAAGGCGTCATCGGCTACCTCGGGGTCGCCGGCGGCCCGATCGCGCTGGAGATGCGGTATGTCGAGACCGGCATCTTCGACGCGGTGATCACCCACAACCGGTACACCCTGCTCAACCGGTCGGCGGAGCCGCTCATCCAGTACGCGGCCGAGAAGGGCCTGGCGGTCCTTAACGCCGCGCCCTATGGCTCGGGCTTGCTGGCGAAGGGACCAGCCGCCTATCCCAGGTATGCTTATCAGCAGGCATCCCCGGAGCTGATTGACCGGGTCAACCAGTATGCTGCCATCGGTGCCTGCCACGGCGTGGCGCTGCCGGCCATCGCCCTTCAGTTCTCAACCCGCGACCCGCGAATCACCAACACCATCGTCGGCATGAGCAAACCGGAACGGATTCAGCAAACGCTCGACTTCTACCAGCATCCCATTCCCACCGAGCTCTGGGCCGAGATCGGAGCTATTGCCTACGCGACCGACGATCCCGAAATCGGCCGGTTTCAACGGGCCGAGGAGTAACACCGTCAATCAGTCTTTGTCCCGAGGCGCGGTAAAATCTCGGTAAACATGAAGAAATTGCCCTCCCGTCCCCCTTGCGGAGCGGGGCGGCAGCCGCTATAGTGATGTCCATGAACAGCTTGGCGGGCGCCACCACTACCGACACCGCGATGATGATGGTCACCATGATTGGGAAGACCATTATTTTCGCGCCTGCCGGTTCGGGGGTGCGCTGCTAAGGACGCGGGGCACAACCAGGACGGATCGGCGGGCGGGGCGAAAATCGCACCCGCTTTTTTTGTTGGTTAACAAACCGTAGAACCGAACGGCAGGACGAATCGCTATCCTGGCTCGAACGTGACCGACCTGGCGGCCGGCATACTCGTCGAAACCCGCTGCAAAGGCGTGAATCCCGCAATGAACGGAGCCGGGTGATGATCGTACTCAAGTTTGGCGGAACATCAGTCGCCGACGAGAACCGGATTCACCAGGCGGCGGCGATCGTCGAGTCCCAACCCGCGCCGCGGGTGGTCGTGGTCTCGGCCGCTTCCGGCGTGACCAATGTACTCCTGGCCGCCGCTCGGGCCGCCGGCGACGGTGATCGGACCAGCCTTAAGGAATTGACCGGCCGCATCCGAGCAAAGCACGACAGGTTGGCCGCCAGCGTCGAGGCGGAGGCGAATCGGCTACTGGCCATCGCCGAGCTCGACCAACTCCACGCCCGGCTGGACGAGGCGCTGGCCGATGTCCTCGCCGCCGGCGGCCCGAGCCCTCGCGACTCCGACCGGATCGTGGCCACGGGCGAAAAAGCGATGAGCGTGCTAATGGCCGCCGTCCTCCGCGGTCGCGGCCTGCCGGCCACGCATGTCTACGCCGATCAGGTAATCGCCACGGATAGCCGCTTCGGCAATGCCCGCCCCGACCGCCAGCGAACACGGGAGCGGGCCGCGGCGGTGGTGCGTCCCCTCCTCGATGAGGGCCAGACCGTCGTCATCACCGGCTTCATTGCCGGCAGTCCGGATGGTGAGACCACGACACTGGGGCGAGGCGGCTCTGATTACAGCGCGACCCTGCTTGGCGCCGCCCTGGGCGCCGACGAAGTGCAGATCTGGACCGATGTGCCCGGCGTCCTCTCGGCCGATCCCCGCCGGGTCGAGGCAGCTCGAGTCGT
>JACCYK010000585.1 GCA_013696525.1 Chloroflexia bacterium | reverse complement strand
TCGCGCTGGTGCCCGCCCCCGCGATGCTCGATAGTATCCAAATTGCTCAGGAACTTTGCTTCAGGCCAGCACCGCCGCCGCCGTCGCCGGCTCCTCCGCCACCCGTTCTCGCCCTGACGGCTCAAGCGTCTGCTCGGTCTTGGCGTCGAACAGGTGCAAATTCTTCTGCTCGAACTCGATCCAGATCGGATCGTCGGGATCGGCCCGGAAGTTCGCCCCGGCGCTCGCCACCAGCAGGGCCGAGCCCAGCCGGAGGTGGACATAGGTGAGATCGCCGGTCGGCTCGACGGTGTAGATGCGGGTTTGCACGGTGCCCGGCCGCTCCTCCCGGTGGAGCCGGATGTTGCCGTGCCGGATGCCCAGGATCACCTCGCCCGTGGTGCTGGCGGCGGCCCGGCGGCCGTTTTCGGCCGAGAGCGGATGTTGCCAGCCCTCCTCGCCCCGGATCGCGGCCTGGCCGTCCTCGGTGCTGACCGTGCCGGGGAGGAGGTTCATCGCCGGGCTGCCGATGAAGCCGGCGACGAAGGTATTGACCGGATGGTGAAAAATCTCGTCCGGGGTGTCGTATTGCTGGAGCAGGCCGCCGTTCATCACCGCGATCCGGTCGGCCATCGTCACCGCTTCCAGTTGGTCGTGGGTGACGTACATCACCGTGGCCCCGATCTCCTGGTGAAACCGTTTCAGCTCGGCCCGCATCTGGACCCGCAGCTTGGCGTCGAGGTTCGACAGCGGCTCGTCCATCAGGAACGCCAGCGGGTTGCGGACCAGGGCCCGGCCCAGCGCCACCCGCTGCTGCTGGCCGCCGGAAAGCTCCCGCGGCCGCCGGTCGAGAAGCGGGCCAATACTCAGGATGTCCGCGGTGCCGCGCACCCGTTCATCGATGTCATGCTTCTTGAAGCCGCGCATTCGTAGCGGGAAGGCCAGGTTCTCGTAGACCGACTTGTTCGGATAGAGCGCGTAGTTCTGAAACACCATCGCCAGGTCGCGGTCTTTCGGATCGAGGTCGTTGATCAGCCGTTCCCCGAGGTAGATATCGCCATCGGTGATGTCGATCAAACCGGCAACCAGGTTGAGCGTGGTCGTCTTGCCGCAGCCCGAGGGTCCGACCAGGGCCACGAACTCGCCGTCGCGCACCTCCAGCGAGACGCCATCGACCGCGACCACCTCGCCGTACATCTTCACCACATCGTAGAGCGTGATTCCCGCCATTGCTCTCTCCGTCAGAAGTCAGCCCCCGGCCCCTAAGATTGGGGGGTAGGGGGTCGATGCGGCGGCTTCTCGGCGCTAATGCTTCACCGCCCCCTCCGTCAGGGCCCGCACAAAGTGGCGCTGCAACACCAGGAAGAGCACCACCACCGGCACGCTCATGATGAAGGAGGCCGCCATCAGGCCGGGCCAGTTGCTGACGTACTCGGTGAAGAATTTTTCCAAGCCGACCGGCATCGTCCGCAAACTGTCATCGATGATGAAAGTCCGGGCATAGACATACTCGTTCCAGGCTTGAATGAAGGCGTAGATCGCGGTGGCCACCACGCCGGGGGTGGCCAGCGGCAGGATAATCAGGCGGAAGGCTTGGAACCGGGTGGCGCCGTCGATCCGGGCCGCCTGCTCCAGCTCGGGCGGGATATTCTCGAAGAACCCCTTCAACAGCCAGATCGAGAGCGGCAGGCCGAAGGTCAGGTAGGTCAAAATCAGGGACCAGTGGTTGTTGACGAGGTTGAAGATCCGCATCAGGATGAAGAGCGGGATCAAGAAGACCACCGCCGGGAACATGTTCCGAATCAGGACCGAGAAGAAGAGCGCGTTCTTCCCCGGAAAGCGGAAGCGGGCAAAGGCGTAGGCCGCCGGCACCGCCACCAGCAGGGCCATCACGGTCGTGGCGCTGGAGACCCACAGGCTGTTGCGGAGATAGCCCAGGAATTGCTGCCCGGTGCGATTGCCGGGGTTGAGCAACCGCGTGTACTGATCGAGCGTCGGGTTGAGCGGCACCCAGTTCGGTGGTTGCTGGATCGCCGCGAACTCGGTCTTGACCGAGGTCGAGACCATCCAGGCCATCGGCACCGCCGTGAATAGCACCAACAGGAGCAGGGCAACCCAGCCGGCGACGCCAAGCGGCGTCAGGCGGAGCCGGCTCCGGGCGGTGCGGGAG
>JACCYK010000569.1 GCA_013696525.1 Chloroflexia bacterium | reverse complement strand
GGCGGGCGCTCCGGCAGGCCGATCGATCACGTGCCGTTCGTCAGGAGCGCGGCGAGCTGGTTTAGGCTGGCTTTCCAAAAAGCCCGCCGGGGATCGACCTCATCCGCGGCCGGCAGCTTCAGCTCTTGCAGTTGGACGCTGGATTTGGTCTCGTCCTTGGCGACGAGGTAGGCGGTGAGCAAGGTGCCGGTCGGCACCACATCGAAGCGGGCCGATCGGTGCGGCTGGCTGGTGCGGAGCCGGAGGGTGCCGGGCGCCAGCCATTGGTCGCGCACCGTCTCGTCGACGAGCGCCTGGTAGAGCCGTGCCACCGGGACGGCGACTGTCTTGCTGGCGTTCACGGAAAACCCATCGGGCCGCTGGTGCTTGCGGCGCATGCCGCGCGCCCGTTCGTACCCAACCGTGATGCCCTGGGCCCACCAGCCGTCGATGGCGAACGTGTTGTGAACGAACTCGGCTATCTCGCGATGGCTACGCTCGGTTCCGCCCCACTCGTCGAGGATGGCGAACCAATCGTCCCAGCCCATGCCGGTGTTGCGCTGGATGGCCTCGTCGCTCATCCCCGGCGCTTCGACCCAATTGGCAGCCGCCGGGTCCTCGACCATGGATTCGGTGGCGGTGAGGTCCAACTCGGCGGCGGGATCGGCGGCGCCGTTCGTTGATTCGGGGTGATGGAGATCGAGGAGGTAATGGCGGGCGGTGGTGTAGCGTTCGCCGGTCTTGGCCATGCGCTCGCGAACGGCCCGTTTTTCGGTTTTGTGCTTGGTCATGGTGCGGTCTCCTCACCGGCCGGCACCACGGGACTCACGCTCCCGGGACGGCCAGCCCCGGTCAGGAAACACGTTGCCATCGCACGACCGCCGCCCGGCGGGTCGTGCCATCCCGAGATCAAAGCCCCTTTGCCTCCACCAGCCGGCGGCGTGAGCGCCGGAACGGAGGTTCGGCGCGGGAAGCGCCGTGCAAGTCAATTCTACGAACATTGGTTCGTGCCGTCAAGTCAGCGCGTGACGAGAAACGAACGGATATCTCGACCATTCAGGACATCCGATTGACCGATGAGACAATGCACGGAAAATGATACAATGCATGATGCCGATAGGCATTGCAGTTCGGCAGACATGGTGAGAGAGACGAAGGACATGATAGAGACTGTTGCCAGCGTGACGAGCCTCGGCCAAGTCACGATTCCGGCAAGGGTGCGGCGACACTCGGCATCAAGACACCGGGCAAGGTTGCCTTTGTCTTGGGCGAAGGCGGCACGACGATCATCAAACCTGGGTTGACCATGCTGGATCTGAGGGCCACGCTTCCCGCGTTGCCCGGCGCCTCGGTTGACTTCGACAAGGAGATCGCGGAGGCCATGGACGAGGCGGCCGACCGTCGAATGGCGAAGCTGCGGCGGCAGTGATCTGTTTCGGTGCATGCTGCCGCGCAAGGGCTTGCCCCGCGGCCCCAGTGTTGAGAGGACGGATGGCATGAGACAGATCGTATCGAGTGTAACCAGGCGCGGTCAGGTGACGATTCCGGCTCGCGTGCGGCGACATCTCGGCGTCGATACACCGGACAAGATCGCCTTCGTTCTGCGCGACGACGGTCAGGTCGTTCTCGAGCCGGTCAAATTCACCGCGGCATCTCTGAGCGGCATCGTGCCCGCCTTTTCAAAGGAGAGCCCAGGAGATTTCAGAGACATCATCGAGGCGGCGACGGAGGAAAATGCGGCTCGGGTCGTTGCGAAGATGCGCCGCCAATGATCTTTCTCGACGCCAACTATTTCTTGAGCTGGTTGGCCGAGCCGACGACCGCCGTCGATGTCGAGCGCAATGCCACCGCGACCGCGCTCTTCACGCGCGTTGAAGCGGGTGCCGTGGAGGCAACGACGTCAGAAGCGATTCTGGCGGAAGTCGCGTTCGTGCTGACGTCGAAGCAGCACTATAGCCTCACCGCCGAAGCCGCGGCGGCATATCTTGCCAGTGCCGTGCGTATGACAGGGCTCAAGTTTGCGCCGGGAAAGAAGCGGCTCTATCTACGCGCGCTACAACTCTGGAGTGAACGGCCGCGGCTCGGGTTCGTTGACGTCCTGTCCGTCGCGATCGTCGAGAATTCGGACCATGTGCTCGCGACCTTTGATCGGGATTTCGATCCCTTCGATGACATCGAGTACTGGCGCCCGGAGCACGGGCACGCCGGCGAGGATGCCCCGCATTCCTAATGGAACAGAGTACGGACTGACGATCACCGCCGTGCTCTGTTCCGAATATTGGCGCCGCTGTCGCTATCCCTTGACCTCGATCCCGAGCGCCGTGGCCCAGGCTCGGTAATCTTGCTCAATACGTTCTTCCCAGATCGAGACGTCGATCTGGCCGGAGCTGTAGGTGCCCTCGGCCAGGCGCTGCTTGCCGAAGACGTCGCGCTGGCGGACATCCTCGGAGCGAACCACGACCTCCTCGGCCAGGTGGGGCGGGATGAAACTGACGCCCTCGCGGGCGCCGAGCACGACGTCACCCGGCAGCACCGTGGCGTTGCCGATCCGGATCGGGCCGTTGACCTCGACCAGCGATACCTCCCAGATGGCCGAGGGGTGGACGCCGCGGCAGAAGACGTTGAAATCGGGCAGCTCGTACACCCGCTCCAGGTCGCGGATGCCGCCATCGACCACCAGCCCGGTCTTGGCCCGGCTCTGAATGGTGGTGCCCAGGTTGTCGCCGATGAAGGTGCCGTCCTCGATCTTGCCGAAGACGTCCACCACCAGCACGTCACCGGCCTGGAGCTGGTCGATGATCCAGGTATTCTGGCCGCCGCTCCGCCCTTCGCTGGCGCCGATGCCCTGGACCACGTCGTTCAGGTCGGGGCGGATCGGGACGTAGCGGGCCGTTACCGCCCGGCCGACGAGGACCCGCTCGGGATGCAGGTTGTACCAGCCGCCCTCGAAACTGAAGTGGTACTCGTGGCCGCGCTCAAGGACGCCCCAGGCTTCGTCGTTGGTGACGTATCTCATCCGCTCGACGATATCGTCCGGCACCCGCGGCCGGCCATCGGCGAACCGTTCGTACGGGTTGTGCGGGGTCAGGGCGGCGATGCGCTCCGGCGAGTTGAAGATCATGCTCGTCTAATCCCTTTGCCTTGCGCCAGGCTGCTTCCCGGTCCGCTCCACCGCGCTCGGCGCGGTTCGTCAACTCGCTCACCTGGCCAGCACGCGCGCCACGTCGTCGAACCGAAACTACGCGGGATCAGGCAAGGACCGGAATCTCCCCCGAACCTTGCCCCTTCAGTTCGTATTCCCTGGAACGCTAGTTCGTTGCCGCGGGCTCGAGCAGGATGACGGAAACCTCGGTCTGGGTACCATCGGCGCTGGGGCCCAACCAGACGGTGCCGGCGTAGCCGGAGTCGTCCAGCTCGGCAAGGCCGATCATCATCTCCTGGCGTCCGCCTTCGTCCGTGGTGATCACGCCGCCGATGTCGCCACAGGCGATGTAGGTCCCAATCTCGTCGTTGCTCAGGTGCGCGTTGATCGCGTGACCACCGTCGATGATGTCCTGCAACGGAATGTCGACAATGTTTTCGCTCAGCGTGACCGCGACCGCCGATTCGGGACCGGTGAACTCGCCCTCGGGGGCGGCGAGATCGTTCAGGGGAACGACCACGTCGCCGAGCTCGGCACAGGTTCCGGTGTGAATGTGGACCGGATGCGTCGCACCCGCTGTCTCAGCCACGGGGGTTTGGGCACGACCGGTGGGAACGACCAAGGTCAACGCCGCAACGACCGTCACCGCTGCCCGGTGGGCCGATCGCCGGAACATCAGGTGGGATCTGTTCATCGTGCTCCCTTCCGCCACGGGTCGCCGCCCCACGGCGCAACCCATCGTTGGTTCTGGCGCTCCTGCCAGGACCGGAAACAGCATATCGCCGATTGATCGTCATGTATACGGGAAATCGCGAATGCGAGCGAGGGCTGACCGACCGGTCCAGGAAGGCGCTATCCAGTTCGCAAGCCGCGCTGCCCGGATTGTGGCGACGAGTCGCGGGCCAGCGGGGTTACTCCGGCATCTCATGGTCGTCGGTCTCGTGCCAGAGGGCGCGCATTTCGGCGCTTGTCGCCAGGAGATCGGCAAGCGAGCCGCGGGCTTCCACGCGACCGCCCTTGAGCACCACGATCTGATCGGCCCGCATCAGCGCCGCGCGACGATGCGAGACCGCGAGGCAGGTCGCGCCCGGCCGCTGGCGCAGCCGGTGCCATAGCTCGCGCTCCGTGGCAAGGTCCAGCGCGCTCGACACGTCGTCGATCACCAGGAGGCCGGTCTCCCGTACCAGCATGCGGGCGACCGCGGCACGCTGCACCTGGCCACCGGACAGCTTGATGCCACGGGTGCCGACCATCGTCTCCAGGCCGTCCGCGAGGGCGACGATATCGCGTTCGAGCATCGCGCCGTGGATCGCGTTCGCGAGGACCGCCGGCTCGTCCGGCACACCTAGCAGCACGTTTTGCCGGAGCGTGTCGCTGAAGAGGCGCGGGGTTTGAGCCGTGTACGCGGCCCGGGGCGGCGTGAAGAAAGCCGCGGCATCCTCGATCAGCGCCCCGTTCCAGCGGATCTCACCAGATTCCCGGGGGAGCAATCCGAGGAAGGTCCGCAACAGGGTTGTTTTTCCAGCGCCGACGCGGCCGGTGACAACGGTGAGCGTGCCGTGCGGCAGGCACAGGTCGACGTCAGCGATACCGTGCCCGGTCGCGGGGTGGTGGTAGGTAAGCCCGGTGGCCGCCAGGAGCCGCAAGGGCCGCGGGCGCGTCTCAACCGCCGGCGCGGCGGATGGCAGCGGGCCACGGAGATGAAGCGGCGCCGGCGCGGTGAGCGCGGCTGCCGGCGCCTCGCCGATCAGGGAGTGCAGTCGCTGGAACGCAACCGTGGTCTGTTTGAACTGGGCCAGATATTGGCCGAGCTCGGAGATGAAACTGGTGACGACGCCGAGATAGGAGACAATGAGGACAAAATCACCCACCGTGAGGCTGCCATCGCGGAGCTGGCTCGCGGCGAGCAGCATGATCAGGCCGGTGCCAATCCCGGCCAGGTTGACGTTGATCGCATCCAGCATCCGCGTCGCCAGCCGGTCCTTGATGGTCAGCGCCTGTCGCCGCTGGTTGAGCCGGCGGACGTGCGCGATGACCCGGTCCTCGGCCCCGGCGGCGCGCACGGTTTCGACCGCGGTCAGCATGTCCCCCAGCGCCCCCGCCACTTGGCTGGCGGCGTGGCTGCTGGCGGCGCGATAGCGGCCAAGCGCGGCGCTGAGCCATTGGGCGAGCGCGATGACCAGGATGAGCGGCACGAAGACGGCCAGCGTGATGCCCACGTTGGTGGCGAGGAGAATGACGAAGGCGAGGATGGCGATCACCCCTTGGCCGATGATCTCGTTGGACCAATCCAGGCTATCTTCCGCCACGTCGACATCGTCCCGAAAGCGGCTGATGGTGTCGCCAATCGAGTAGGGCAGCGCCAGGGCGCCGGGACGATTGAGCATGTGCTCCAGGAGGTTTCGTCGCGGCAGGGCACTGACGAGGAAGCGGAACGTGATCTCGACATAGCCCGCGATCAGCCACAACGCGGCCTGACCGAGGGCCAGCCCAACCAGCAGCAGGATGAGCCCCGACGTGCCGCTGGGAACCGTCGCGGCCCCGGTCAGGGCATCGAAGAACGACCGGGCGATGAGTCCCGGCAGCAGCACGGAGAGGTTCATCAAACCCCATAGGAACGCGTGCGCCACGCTGTACCCGCGGGCAAAGCGCGACATCTGGAGCAGGTATCGCCAGGTTGGTCGCGATGTCATGCGGTATCCTCCCCGGCGGCGAGGCGCAGCATTGCCGAATAGTGAGAGGTAGGAGCGGCGGCGAGGGTGAGGCGCGGACCGTGCTCAAGCACCTCGCCCCGCTCCAGGATCAGGATGTCGTCAGCGAAGGCAACCGTCGAAAGCCGGTGCGCCACGATGATGCCGGTGCGGCCGGTGAGGAGCCGGCCGAGGGCCTGGTGGACCAGTCGCTCCGTGGCGGGATCGAGCTTCGATGATGGCTCGTCTAGGATGACCAGATCTGGGTCGCGTAAGAGCAAGCGGGCACAGGCCAAGAC
>JACCYK010000192.1 GCA_013696525.1 Chloroflexia bacterium | reverse complement strand
AGGTTGAGGAGAAGCACCGTGCTCCCGCGGAATTGGGGGCCGCGGGGCCGTCGGGAGGGCTGACTCCGGATCGAGCCAGATCTCCACCCGGTAATCAAGACCGCGGGGGCCGACTTTGTACGGCCCGAGCAGGACGTGCCAGGTGCCGGGACCGATGATGCTGGCCCGATAGGGCGGCGTTGCCCAATTCGGGGCGATCGTCAGCTCGTCCTTGGCGCTGCCGCTCCACCCCCGAAAGCCGGGGCTGCCGGCGTTGATGCCGCGCTCGTCGAAGAGGCCGAGATCGAGCGTGTTGCCGCCGGCGAGCATAGGATCCGAGTCGATCCGGTCGTTGTAGCCGTACCTCAGGTGGAGCTGCCCGATCCCCGGCGGCACCGGGAAGGGGAGGTGGGCGTAGATCCGTTCCTGGCCCGGCTTGAGATGGCCGGTCAGCACGATATTGGGGGGCGTGGTCGGGGACATCTGGCTCACCCTCTGGCTGGTTCTGGATGAGAACGAGCGGTGCCGTCTCCACTCTGCTCGCGAGGCGATAGAATGACCAATTGGTAGCCGATCGCGGGGCGGCCAGAGCCGGGCCGGAATCGTGAGGGAGGATACCCGATGAAGGATGCGCCCGGCGCGATGTCGGCGAGGGAGTAGAAAGCATGCCACGGCCCCATGTCGTCATCATTGGCGGCGGCTTTGCCGGGTTGTACGCGGCCCAGGCGCTGGCCGAGGCGCCGGCGCGGGTGACGATTGTCGACCGCCGCAACCACCACTTGTTCCAGCCGTTGCTCTACCAGGTCGCCACCGCCGTCCTCTCCCCGGCCGATATTGCCCAGCCGATTCGATCATTGCTGCGCGGCCAACCAAACCTCGAGGTCGAGCTGGCCGATGTCACCGCGATCGACCTCGCCAATCGGCGGGTGGTGCTGGCCGATGGGCAGATTGCCTACGATTACCTGATCCTCGCCGCCGGCGTCAGCCACGCCTACTTCGGCCACGACGAGTGGCGGCCGCTGGCGCCCGGCCTGAAAAGCCTGGAAGATGCGCTCGACATCCGGCGCCGGATCCTGCTCGCCTTCGAGCGGGCCGAACGGGAGACCGACCCGGCGCGGCGCCAGGCGTTGATGACGTTCGTCGTCGTCGGCGGCGGCCCGACCGGGGTGGAGCTGGCCGGGGCGATCGCGGAGATCGCGCACCATTCCCTGGCCAAAGACTTCGACCGGATTGATCCAACCACGGCCCGCGTGATCCTGGTCGAGGCCGGCCCCCGCTTGCTCGTGACCTTCCCGGAGAAGCTGAGCCAGGCCGCCCTCGACGATCTGCGCCGGCTCTCGGTTGAAACCCGGCTTGGCGCGGCGGTGACCGGCATCGAGCCCGGCATCGTCCACATCGAGAACGATGCGATCGCGGCCGAGACGGTGCTCTGGGCGGCGGGGGTCGCGGCCTCGCCCTTGTCGAAGACAATGGGGGTGGAGCTGGACCGGGCCGGCCGGGTCATCGTCGAGCGGACGCTGAGCGTCCCCGGCCATCCCGAGGTCTTTGTTGCCGGCGATCTGGCGGCATTGACCATCCGGCGCGGGCAGCCGCTGCCTGGCACCGCTCCGGTGGCGATCCAGGAAGGGCGCCGCGCGGCGCAAAACGTGATCCATGCGATCGCGGGATTGCCGCCGCTACCGTTCGTCTACCGCGACCGGGGGAACCTGGCGACGATCGGCCGGAACTCCGCCGTGGCCGACATTCGCGGCCTGAAGCTGACCGGCTTTGTCGCCTGGCTGGCCTGGGCGGTGGTGCATATCTTCAACCTGATCGGCTTTCACAACCGGTTCCTGGTCGCCTTCCAGTGGGTCTGGGGCTACCTCACCTTCAAGCGCGGCGCCCGCCTCATCACCAACGAGGTCGACGCGGAAACCAAGCTGATCGAGTAATCCGGGCTCAGTCCGGTAGCCCCGGCATCGGCCACGGAGCCGGGTTTGGCGTCAGGAGAAGGGATTCCGTTAAGGTGCGGCGTGAGGCGGTTCAACGTCGCGGGCCTCGGGATCGAGCCCGAGCGCTGCCCGGCCGCCGTCAATCGGGATCGTGGCACCGGTGATGAAGCTGGCTTCGTCCGAGAGCAGGTAGGCAATCGCTGCCGCCACCTCCTCCGGGCGTCCCATCCGGCCGATCGGGTGCAGCCGGCGCATGTCGCCCTCGATTCGGGCTACCGTTTCGATCGTCTGCCGCGCGAGGAATGCCTCATGGCGGTCGGTGGTGATTGAGCCCAACGCGACCGCGTTGACCCGGATGCCACGCGACCCATACTCGACGGCCAGGGCGCGGGTCAGACCTTCGATGGCGGCTTTGACCGTCGCGTACGGCAGGCTGCCCGGCACCGCCCGTTGTGCCTGGTGGGACGATACGTTGACGATTGCTCCTGGCGTGCCAGCCGCCAGGAAGCGGCGGACCGCCGTCGCGCACCCAACCACGGCCGGGTTGAGGTTGAGCGCGATGAGTTCCAGCACCTCCTGCGCTGACGCCGCGTGAATCGACGCGTCACGGAACAAAGCGGCATTGTTGACCCATCCGGCCAGCGTGCCCCCGGCCTCGGCCCGATCGGCAGCATGCTCCGCTGTCGCCTCCGCCGTGGCATCGCCGGCCATTGCGACGAGGCGTGAACCGGCCGGGTGGCTGTCCGTCCAGACGAGCGCGGCCGGGTCAAGCTCGATGGCGACGACGGTGTTGGCGTCGCCGAGGAGTCGTTCGACCACCGCGCGACCGATGCCGCGGCCGCCTCCCGTCACCACATACGATCGGCTCATGGCCGTTCCGCTGATTGATCGGCCACGCGCGACGGGCGGATCAGAATCTCGGCCGGGATGCCGAGCGCTTCGTGCAACCGTCGGATCATGGTGAGCGATAGACCTCGTTTGCGACCGAGCACTTCCGCGATCCGGCTCCGCGACCCGATAAGGGGTTCAAGATCCTTCCGAGTCAGCCCCTGTTGTTCCATTCGATAGAGGATTGCATCGATTGGATCGGGCGGGTTGAACGGCAGCTGAGCGGTCTCAAACGCGTCGATGAGCGTTGCTAGCACTTCCAGCCGGTCGCCTTCGGGTGTGCCATCCGCCGCGCCCCAGAGCCGTTCCACCTCGGCCAGCGCGTGTTGATGATCCTTCTCGGTTCGGATCGGCTTCAACTCGTGCATCATGGTAGCCATCCTTCATGGAGCCGGTCGCGCTTAGGCTGGGCTCGCTCCCTCTCGCCCCAGACCATACCCCCGAATAATCTAACGTGCCGAGCCTGGGATTCAACTGGAGCAGGTTGCCGGCGAGTGTTTGGCGCTGGTCGGCGTAGCGTCGGCCGAACGGAAACAGCAATGCGAGCGCCGTCTCGCTGTCGCCGGAAGCTAGAGGCATCCGTCTGAGGTCCGGAAAGCATCCTGAAGGAAGCTGAGATACGTCATATCCACCCGCGATTCGCTGGTGACAAGTCAATATCTGCTTCCTTTAGGATGCTTTCGAGAGGCAGCCGGGTGTCTTTAGCGCCCGGCGAGAGGAGGACGGCGATCGCGTATCAGCGGCTCGTCGGAGGAACTTTTCCGTGACGCGGTC
>JACCYK010000495.1 GCA_013696525.1 Chloroflexia bacterium | reverse complement strand
TCCTTACCGTGCGGGTGCCTGACGGCCGCGAGGAGCCGTTTCGGGCGAAGGCGGTGATTGACGCCTCCGGCACCACTGCCACCCCCAACCCGCTCGGCGCGGCGGGCGTGCCGGCAGTCGGCGAGCGGGCCCTCGGCGACCGGGCCTTCTACGGGATCCCCGACGTGCTGGGCGGCGACCGCGAGCGGTACACGGGGCACCGGGTGCTCGTCGTCGGCAGCGGCCACTCCGCGTTCAATGTCCTGCTCGACCTCGTCGATCTCGCCGCTGAAGTTCCCGGCACGACGATCACCTGGGCGATCCGGCGCCCGGGAGACCGACTGCAGCACTTGTTCGGCGGCGGGATCAACGACGCCCTCCCCGCCCGCGGGGAGCTCGGGCGGCGCGTCCACCGGCTGGTGGAGGCGGGCCGGCTCCAGCTTGTGACCGGCTTCAAGGCGACCCGGCTGACCGAGACGGCCGCGGGGATCGTCGTTGCCGGCGACGACGAGGTGATCGGACCCGTCGACGCCATTGTCGCGGCCACTGGGTTCCGGCCCGATCTCTCCCTCCTTGCCGAGTTGCGCCTCGACCTGGACCCAGCGGTCGAGAGCCCGCGGGCGTTGGCTCCCCTGATCGACCCGAATGTCCATAGCTGCGGCTCGGTCCCGCCGCACGGCGAGGCGGAGCTGCGGCAGCCCGAGCCGGGAGCCTACATCGTCGGCATGAAGAGCTACGGCCGGGCGCCCACGTTTCTCATGCTCACTGGGTACGAACAGGTGCGCTCCATTGCCGCGGCGATTGCCGGGGACTGGGACGCGGCGCGGGACGTGCGGCTCGTGTTGCCAGAGACAGGCGTCTGCTCCTCCGGAATCCTGGAAGAGCGCGGCGTGGCCTGCTGCGCCGCCGCGTCTACCAAGGACTCGGCGGCAGCCTGTTGCGAGCCGTCCGCCGCCGGCGACGGTGACTGCTGTGGCTCGGCCGTACCGCGGCTCGTCCAGCTCATGGCCGCGACACGCGGCGGCTGCTGCACCTGATCCGGGACGTGACGCGGGGCGGTGCCTTCGTAGTTCGTCCCCCCTCGGGCCGGGCTACGGCGTGAGCAAGCCCCAGTAGAGGGCCCAGGGGACGAAGACGAGGGCGCCGGTGAGCAGGACTTGAAACCGGATCCGGTCCAGCCCGGCGAGCGGCGGCCGCGTTTGGAACCAGCCCACGATCAACGTCACGCTGAAGACCACGGCGAAGAACGACAGCATCTGGAGCAGCAGCCACGGTACCGGCCGGCCGAGCACGATTGGGCCCAGGGCCGGGATGCCGCCGATGATAAAACCAAACAGGTAGCCGTAAAGCCCGAGGGTGACGATCCAGGCCGTCACCGCCAGCCACCGGGCGGGCGCGCGCACGGTCACCGGGGCCGGGTGGCCGCGGCGGACAAGGCCAAGCAGGCTAAACAGCGGGAAAGCCAGCAGCAGCACCAGGAACGCGATCAACTGTAGCCAGCCGCCGCTCAGGATCCCCGGCGGGTTGGCGGCTCCCGGCCAAGAGAGGAAGTGCTGGATTGGCAGCTCGGCGGTCGACGAGGGCGGCGGGTTGCCGGCGGCAACCTGGTTGACCCAGGCCGTGACCAGCTCGAGATAGGCCGGCGCATACTCCGGTTGACCGCCGAAGCCATCGTCGGTGGCGAGCTTGAGATCGTGATTGGCGCCAGGAATGATCTCGAGGGTGACGCTCGGGTTGCCGGCGCCCGCGAGCGCGGCTGCCATGAGTTGGGCGCTCTCCGCCGGGGGGCCGGTTCGCTCCTGCTCACCCCAGACCGCCAGCACGGGTTGGTGAACCCGCTCCAGCGTGAGCACCGGGTCGTAGGTGGCTTCGGCGAGCAGCTCCGTGGTCGCGAGCAGGTGCATCAGGTCGCGGGGGATCGTTTCGAGCAGGGAGCCGGTGACGCCGGCGTGGCGCAGCAGGTGCTCGTGCCGCCACCCTTCTTGCTGGGCCGGGGGCAGGGCGGAGGCGCCCACCAGGACGAGGAAGGCGACCTCGGGGGAGCGGGCGGCGGCCAGGGGGGCGACCCAGCCGCCTTCGCTCAGACCCCAGAGGCCGACCATTCCCGTTTGGACATCGGGCCGCCGCTGGAGCAGGTCGATCGCGGCCAGGGCGTCGCCGGCGAGCAGGTCGTAGTCGCGGCCGCCGACGCCGTTGGCGGCATACCCCGCGGTCCGCTTGTCGTAGGCCAGGGTGAGGACGCCGGAACGGGCAAAGGCGACGGCGATGTCGAGGTTTTCCTCGCGTAGGCCACGACCGGCGCCATGGACCAGGGCAATCGCCGGCCAGGGGCCGGCGCCGTCAGGCACGAGCACCGTGCCGTGGAGGGTGAGATCGCCGCTCGGGAAGCCCACCT
>JACCYK010000468.1 GCA_013696525.1 Chloroflexia bacterium | reverse complement strand
GAGGAGCCGACGGTTGGCACCGGCAGCGTGGTGGCCATCGGGTGCGTCATTGCCACCGTGCTGATCTTGGTCGTCGGGGTACTGATCGTGCTCTGGATTCGTTGATGGAGGGCGTCCGACGTGCTTGAGCGGCTCGGAGATTTGTCGCCAGAGGCCATCCGGGAGATGAGCGACGGGTCACTGCCGGGGCTGATCGGGATGGAAATCCTGGAGATCAATGGGACGTGGGTCCGGAGCCGGCTCGAGGTGCGGCGGGAGTTGCTGGCGCCGATCGGCTACCTGCACGCCGCGACCGTGGTCGCCTTGGCGGACACGACCGCCGGGTATGGAGCCTGGGCCAACATGCCGGAGGGGGCGAGCGGGTTCACGACGCTTGAGCTGAAGACGAATTTCCTCGGCACGGCGCGGGAGGGAAGCATCGCCTGTGAAGCGAACTTGATGCACGGGGGACGCTCCACCCAGGTTTGGGATGCGGTCGTGACCATCGCCGGGAGTGAGAAGAAGATTGCCCTCTTTCGCTGCACCCAGATGATCTTGTACCCTCATGAAAAGCGAACGCCGGGTGTCCACTCCTAGCCAACAGTGGGGGAAATCCGCGAGACCCGCTACACTAGGCGTGAGATGGCACGCGAGCCGGCGACATCAACGGCGATGAGTTCGCCTGGCTCGGGCGCAATTGAAGTGACCGCCGCCGGGCCCGATGGCGGGTCGCGATCGCGGCGGGCGGGTGCGATCCGGCGGACGCTCCTGGTTGTGCTTGGGCTCAATCTGTTGGTCGCGGCCGCCAAATTGGGCTACGGGGTCAGCAGCGGCTCGGTGGCGATGACCGCCGACGGCGTGCAATCGTTGCTGGACGGGCTGGCGAATGTCATTGGTTTGGCGGGCATCGCGATCGCGGTGAAGCCGCCGGACCGCGAGCATCACTACGGGCACGAGCGGTACGAAACGCTGGCTGCCGTGGCGATTGCCGGCCTGATGGCGATCAGCGTGGTCGAGATCGCTCAGAGCGCGATTGCCCGCTGGCAAAGCGGCGATCGGCCGGAGGTCACGGCATTCTCGTTTGTCATCCTGCTCGGCACGATGGCGGTCAACGCCGGGGTGTCGGTGTGGGAGCGGCGGGCGGCGCGACGGTGGCAGAGCGATCTGCTCGTGGCCGATGCCCGGCATACCGCGTCCGATGTCGTGGTCTCGGCCACGGTGATCGTCGGGTTGCTGGGAGAGCGGTTTGGCTTGGCTGGGGCCGATGCCGCGGTTTCGCTGGTTGTAGCCGGAGTGATCGCCTGGACCGCGTGGGGGATCCTGCGCGAGGCGTCCCTGGTGTTGACCGATGCGTCGTTTGTGGAGCCCGGCCAGTTGCTGGCGGCGATCGTCGCCGTGCCGGGAGTGGTGACGGCGCACAATCTGCGAGCACGATCATCGGGAGGCCGGTTTTGGGTCGAAGTGCATATCACGGTTCATCCAAACCTGCGCGTGACCGAGGCCCACGAGCTCGCGACGGCGGTTGAAGCGCGGATCCGCCGCCAGGTGGGGCCGGCCACGCAAGCCCTGGTGCATGTGGAGCCGGCGGAGCCGCCACACACCCGCCCCGATCCACTTTTTGGTGGTATCGAGCCGGACGACGCGGCGGATCCAACACCGTGATGAACCTAAGCCGCGGGTAAAGCAGTCGTTCACGCGCGCGGCAATAGTATTGAGAGGAACGTAGTTTATGGCGAGCAACGCCGACAACACCAATGAAGCGATCAACGCCGCGCTGCCGGGCGCTGGCGACCAATCCGAACGCCCCCGGCGCTCCCGGCGACGACGGCGGCGCGGGGGCGCCGCCAACCAGCCGGCGACCGCGGCGACGGAGGCATCGTCCCCGCGAGGTGAAACTCAACCGCCGCGCGATCAAGGTAACCGCCGGCAATCCGATCGCCAGCCGCGATCGTCCGAGCGACAAGGCGGTGAGGCGCCGGGGAACGGCAACGATCGCCGCGGGCGGCGGCCGCCCTTGCCGAACACCGGGCGCCGCCCCCGCCGCGATGAGGAAGCGCCGCCCCGGCTGGAGCCGGCCCGGGCGCCGCATACTCCCGCCGCACCGCACCCGGCGCGGTCGGAGTCGGCGACGACTGGACAGCGTCAGGAACGACGCGAAAGCGACTCCGGGCGTCGCCGGGGGTCTGGCCGGCCGGGCAACCGAGACAGCCGATCCCGCCAGCAAGGGCAACGGGCCGACGATTCGGCGCCGCGCCAGGCAGCCCCGGTTGCGGCGACGGCCGCCCCGCGCGGCCGCCTGCGGATGATCCCGCTGGGTGGGGTGGGTGAAGTCGGCAAGAACATGACCGCCGTCGAGTATGAGCGCGATCTGATCCTGCTCGACTGCGGCGGCAAGTTCCCCGAGGACAACCAGCGCGGCATCGATCTCATCATTCCCGATGTGACGTACGTCAAAGAGCGGCTGGGGAACCTGCGCGCCATCCTGATCACGCATGGTCACGAGGACCACATCGGCGCCCTACCGTACGTGCTGCCCCAAATCGCCGAGCGGGCGCCGATCCCGATCTACGGCTCGCCGCTGGCGCTCGGGTTCATTGAAACCAAGCTCAACGAGGCGCGAATGGACAAGCTGGTCGAGCTCTGTCCGGTGCAGCCGGGCGATCGGGTCCAGCTCGGGAGCCTGACCGCCGAGTTCATTCATGTCACGCACTCGATCCCGGATACGAACGCGATCGCGATCCACAGCCCGGTGGGGACGATCGTCGATACCGCGGACTTCAAATTCGACCCGACGCCGGTGATGGGCGGGCCGACCGATGAGCGCCTGCTGCAACGGCTCGGTGAGCAAGGCGTGCTGGCGCTCTTTTCCGATACGGTGCGAATCGAAAACGAAGGGAGCACGCCGTCGGAGCGGGTGGTCCTTGAAACGATGGACGAAGTGGTCCGGGAGTCACCGGGACAAGTGATCGTGGCGACCTTCGCCTCGAACATCAGCCGCATTCACATGGCGATGCTGGCGGCGGGGAAGTATGGCCGCAAAGTCGCCGTGGCCGGCCGCAGCATGGAGCAGAACGCCCGCGTCGCGCTCGATCTCGGCTACCTCGATCCCGAGAATGACGTCCTGCTGCCCCTGGACGAGGTGCTCAAGCTGCCGAAGAACCGGCGGCTGCTTGTCATAACGGGAAGCCAGGGCGAGGCTGCCGCCGCGCTCGCCCGGATCGCGGCGGCGGAGCACCCGAAGATCCGGATCGGGGCCGGGGATGTGGTGTTGGTCTCGGCGACCCCGGTGCCGGGGAACGAAGAGACCGTGACCCAAACCATTGACAACCTGTTCCGGCGGGGGACGCGGGTGGTCTACAGCCCGCTGAACCGCGGCGTCCATGTCTCGGGTCACGCCAGCCGGGACGAGCTGAAACGGATGCTGCGGCTGCTTAAACCACGCTACGCGGTGCCGATCCACGGCGAATTCCGGCATATGGTGCTGTACCGGGAGCTGTGTGGCGAGATGGGGATCCCGCCGGAGCGGGTGCTGCTGCCGGAGATCGGCGGCGTGCTTGAGTTCACCAAGGATTCGGGGCGCCACCATGGCCGGGTAGCCGCCGGCTCGATCCTGGTCGATCGCCTCGGCGACCGGGGAACGGGCCAGGTCACGCTCCGGGATCGCGAGAACCTGACCGACGACGGCGTGATCGTGGTCACGATCGTGGTCGACCGCGAGCGGGGCAAGCTGATCGCGGGGCCGGATTTGGTCGCCAAGGGGTTGAAGCCGGAGTTGCAGAACGGCGCTTTGCGGGAGGCGGAAGGCGAGCTGCGCCGGGTGTTGGAGCGGCGCTCGCCAGGAGGGCCCCAAGTCGGCTACCTGATTCAACGAGCGAAGGAAGTGGTGGGCAAGGCGCTCTATCGCCGGAGCAAAAGCCGGCCGCTGATCTTGCCCGTGGTGACGGAGCTTTAGGCGGTCTCCGCTTGGTGTCGTTGTAGGAAATCGAGCACGGCCGCGTTGACGATCTCAGGTTGCTCCATGGTCAGCATGTGCGCGGCCCCGTGGACCATCAAGAACTCGGCGTTGGCGATCCGGTCGGCGAGGAGCATTGGACCGGCAATTGACGCCGGCTGGTCGTACTCGCCGGCAAGGATCAGGGTTGGCACGCTGATCTCATTTAGGCGATCGGCGACCGGCGGTTCGATCTCGACCTCGTCGATCTGCTCCGCGATGGCGGCGAGCGAGACGCGATTCATCTCCAGGACGAGATTGCGAATCGCGGGATCGACATCGCCGGTGGCTCGCACTGGGCCATCGACCCAGATTTGCGCTTCGAGCTCGTTGGCGTCGTCGATCTTTCCCGCCTCGATCAAGGCATCGACCTCTTCCCAGACCGGGAGCAGGTTCGTGTGGGGCACGAGGCCGCGGGGGGCGGTGGCGCCGAGGACAAGGGAGCGGACCCGAGCGGGGAACTCCAGCGCCGTCTCAAGCGCGGTTGAGCCGCCGAATGAGAGACCGACGAGGTGGGCGCGGTCGATGTCGAGGGCGTCGAGGATGGCGATGACATCGCCACGATAGGAGAAGGGGCCGGTTCCGAACCGGGAGCGGCCAAAGCCGCGGGTGTCGTAGCGGACCGTCCGGTAGTCGGACGAAAACGCGGCAAATTGCGGGGCCCACATCCGGCTGTCGGCGATACCGGCGTGGATCAAGACCACTGGCTCCCCGGCGCCGCGTTGCTCCCAATAGAGTTGGGTGCCGGCGGTGGCGGCAAAGCCGGTTTGGGAATCGGTCGTCACGCTAGCCTCCAATGCTTCGAATCCCCGAGACTCAGGGCAACCATCGCAATGGGAATGCCCTGAGTCGGTTCGAGGCCGGCACATCGTCGGTTAGCGCGCGGTACGAAGCGTGCCGAGCGGTGCTCCCGCGTTCGCGGCGGGTTGAGCGTGCTGTAGGCGCTGGCCAAGGTTGACCAGCACGACGCCGAAGCGATGGCGGACGTTGCTGGCGCGGCCGGTTGAGCGGCTCGCCCGCTCCGCCTGTTGGACTTGGCGTTCGTAGGCCGCCTCGCGGAACATGTCTTTGCGTCGCTCATCAGCGTGAACGTGAGCGATGTTGATCGATCCTGGGTACATGATGTGTTTCTCCGTGTTTGTGGCGGTCGCGTTGGACCGCTGATTGATCGTCCGGTTTGTGGCGGCGGCCAGGCTTCCGGTCGCCAAAGGCAAGGTTGCCAAGGTCATAGTTCGCTCCTCCGGTATCTCGCGCTTTTCCGGAAGCGGCGTCGGTGGGTGACATGTGGTTCGCTCGCATCTGAACCATGTTGTGGTTCCTCCTCGTCCGTTCGCGCCGTGATGCCGCCCCGGCATCACATCCAGCGTGACAACAACGCCGTCCCTGAGCGAGCGCTGCCGCGATTCTGGGCAAAAAGAAACCCGGATCGGAAACCGACCCGGGGAATGAAGCGAAGGTGTGGCGTCACGCGGACGCCGAAGCGTCACGAACGACGAGCATACTCCTCCCTCGGGCAAGCCAGGGTGCCAAGCCGGCAATGAGCCAGCGGCGCATGAAGCAATCGAATCATTGGTCCCCTCCTTTCCTTCGGTTAGTTCGTATCGTCAATCGATCAGTTTCGCCGCGCTTCGTGACCCGGCTCGTTGCCGGTCGCGCAGCGGCCCTATATGTCTTATCATGCGCCTATCGGCCTGTCAATAGGTTTGCCCAATCAATTTTTTCCAGGAGGTCAACGCGGAACGAATGGCTGGACTTTGGTACGTCTCCTTCCACGGTGGCGAAGGTCGGCACGAGTGGAACAACATTCACCGCTTCTCGCCGGCCGGCGAACATCTCGGCGGGGCGCTGGACCGGGAGTCGTTGCCAAAGGGTCTCAAGCTGCGCGAGCCGCGGGGATTTCGCTTTGGGCCGGACGGCGACCTGTACCTGGCGAACGCGTACAAAGATCGCAGTCAGATTCTCCGCTTTCACGGCCGGCCGGACGGAGAGGGCAAACATGCGTTTCGCGGCGTGTTCACTG
>JACCYK010000441.1 GCA_013696525.1 Chloroflexia bacterium | reverse complement strand
GCCGCCGCCGGCTCGATCTGGTGGTTGCGCTCGGCATTGACCGCTGGAACGGACAACGCCGCCTGCACACCGAGTTGAAGGACTTTCGCGCCCTGGACTAACCCTGGTCGGCGGGGCAGTTGGTCAGCCTGTGCCATTGGCATCGACGATGACCGCGTCATCGAATGGCGGCTCGGGATTGGCGACGAGGTTCGGGGGTTGGCTTTCGGCCGCGATCGGGTGGACGGCGTTGCCGCCGCTCTCGGTCAGGTGATCGACTTGGGTATCATCGAGCAGGATCGCTTCGGCGATAACCTGATCCATGTTCGCGGCGAAAATGAACTCGATGTCGCGTCGCACGTTGGCCGGCATCTTCGACATCTCACGCTCGTTGTCGCGGGGCGCGATCAGGCGGCGGACGCCATGCCGGTGCGCGGCCAGCGCCTTCTCCCTCAGCCCGCCGATGGCGAGGACCCGGCCACGCAACGTGATTTCGCCCGTCATCGCGGTGTCGCCGCGAACCGGGCGTTGGGTCAGGGCCGAGATCAGCGCGGTCGCCATCGTGATGCCGGCGGAGGGGCCGTCTTTGGGCGTCGCGCCCTCCGGCAGGTGAATATGCAAGTCAAGCTTGGCTTGAAAGTCAGGATCGATGCGGAGCTCGGCGGCGCGGGACCGCGCGTAGGAGAGTGCCGCCCGCGCGGACTCTTGCATCACCTCGCCGGCCTTGCCGGTGATTGTCAAAGCGCCTTTTCCGGGCATCGTCGCGACCTCGACCGGGAGCAGCTCGCCGCCGGCCTCGGTCACCCCCAAACCAATGGCCAGACCGACCTGATTCTGGCCCAGATCGAGGTCCTGGCCGAACCGGGCGGGCCCCACGAAGTCGATCAGCTTGGCATCGGTGAGCCGGATCTTGGCTGCCTTCCCGCGCACGATGTCGCGCACGGCGCGGCGGCAGAGACCGGCCAGCTCCCGGTCAAGCTGTCGGACCCCCGCTTCCCGCGTATAGTCCCGAATCAAGGTGGACCATATTTTGCCCGGGATCTCAACCGCGCCCGCTTGCAGGCCGTGTTCGGTGAGCTGTCGTGGCAAGAGATGCTTGCGTCCGATCTCGATCTTTTCCTCTTCACTGTAGCCGGAGACTTCGATCACCTCCATCCGGTCCCGGAGCGGCCGGGGGATCTGAGCCCCATAGTTCGCGGTGGTGATGAACAGGACGTGGGAGAGATCGAACGGGCCATCGACAAAATGGTCGTTGAAGGCGTGGTTTTGCTCGGAATCGAGCACTTCAAGGAGGGCGGAGGCGGGATCGCCTCGATAGTCGGACGCCATCTTGTCGATCTCGTCAAGCAGGATCACCGGATTGATGGTCTGCGCTTGCCGCATCGCCGAGATCAGCCGGCCCGGCATGGCGCCGACATAGGTCCGGCGGTGGCCGCGGATTTCGGACTCGTCACGGACACCGCCTAAGCTGACGCGGACGAATTTTCGGCCCATCGCGGTCGCGACGGAGCGGCCCAGGCTCGTTTTGCCCACGCCGGGAGGACCGACGAGGCAGAGGATTTGGGCCCGATTAGGCGAGCCCGCTTCGGCGGTCAGCTTAAGCACGGCCAGGTAATCGACGATCCGCTCTTTCACCGTCGTCAAGCCAAAGTGATCGGCGTCGAGGATGCGTTCGGCGCCGTCGAGGTCAATTTGGTCCTCGCTGCGCTCATGCCAGGGCAGCGCCAGCATCGTGTCAATGTAGGTGCGGACCACGGTCGCCTCGGCCGAAACGCCCGGCATCCGCTCCAGCCGCGCCGCCTCTTTCAGGAGCTTATCTTCGACCGCGGGCGGGAGGCCACGGGCGGAGATGCGGGTGCGCAACGCTTCCAGCTCGTTGCCGCCATCGCCTCCCAGCTCGTCATGGATCGCCTTGAGCTGCTCCCGTAGATAGTATTCGCGCTGATTCTTGTCGATCTGCTCACGCACCCGCTCCTTGATCTTACGTTCGAGCGCCGCCACGTCGATCTCGGCCGAGAGATGGACGGCCAGATGCTCCAGGCGGCGAAGCGGATCGGCAATCTCCAGCAGTGACTGGCGGCGGCCGGGGTCCGGCAGAAGCTGGGTGGCCAGCAGGTCGGCCAGATGTCCCGGTTCGGTCGCTCGTTGGACCATTTCATGGACGTCGGGCGGCAAGGCGCCCTTGGCCTCAACGAACCGGGTCGCCAGCTCCTTGACATGGCTGATCAGGATGCGGGCCTCCGCCGCCGGGGGATCGGGCTCGACGAGGGAATCGGCGGACACCGTGAAAAAGCCGCGAGCTTGATCGAACTGGCTAAGGCGAACCCGGCTGATGCCCTCCAACACGACTTGAATGCCGCCGGTCGGCTGGCGCTCGACCGACCCGATCCCGGCGAGCGTGCCGACCAGATGAAGCTCCTCGGGCCGGGGCTCGTCGATCTCGCTGTCGCGATGGGCGGTGACAACCAGGCGACGATCCCGGCCGAGCGCGTCCTCGACCGCCTGGATCGATCGCGGCCGGCCGATCGACAAGGTCACGACATTGCGGGGAAAGATCACGACATTCTTGAGTGGCAACAGCGGGTAGCGATTGGCGTAGAGATCGTTTACCCGGCTCATCGCGTCCTTCCCCACTGGCGAAGCATGTGCTTGTCCCCTTCCCCGCTAGCAGCGGGCCGAGAGCGACGCTATCGGCGGCCCCGGTTCAGCAGCACTGAGCCAGTGACACGCGGGTGGTACGGGGTTAACCATCATACTCTGCTTTTGGAGCCTCGGCTAGCGCCGGCTTGCGTCTTCAGCAAACTAACCGGTCCCGATGACAAAGGGACCCGGGGAGCGAAGCTCGGTCCCAACCGCGTACTTTCCGCCCCGTGCTGGCACAAAAATCGGTCGGTCCCGCCGGCCGCCGCC
>JACCYK010000403.1 GCA_013696525.1 Chloroflexia bacterium | reverse complement strand
GGGTGGGTCACCGCCGAGTACAGCATGCTGCCCCGCGCCACTCGCGAACGGACCCAACGTGAAGCAACCGCCGGCAAGCAATCCGGCCGCACGGTTGAGATCCAGCGGCTGATCGGCCGCTCGTTGCGCGCCGTGGTCGATCTCGCGGCCCTCGGAGAGCGGCAGATCATTGTCGACTGCGATGTCATTCAAGCCGACGGCGGTACGCGGTGCGCGGCGATCACCGGTGGTTACGTTGCGTTGGCGCTCGCGAGCCGGAAACTCCTGTCGAAGCAACGGATCAAACGCGATCCCCTGCTGGCCGCCGTGGCGGCGGTCAGTGTCGGTGTCGTTCGTGGCACCTTATTGCTCGATCTCGACTACAACGAGGACCCGATCGCCGATGTCGACTGCAACATCGTGATGACGGATGCCGAAGCCTTTGTCGAAATTCAAGGGACGGCCGAGCGCGAGCCGTTTTCCGCGGCCACACTCGAAGAGATGCTTGTGCTCGCCAGCCTGGGCCTGGAGACGTTGTTTGACGAGCAACGGCGCGTCCTTGGCCAGACCACGGGGTAGGTTCGATCAGAGATCGAGCGCGATGTCAATCAACGCCACCTTCAGCGCATCGGTCTCCTCGGGTCTGCCAACGCTGACGCGAAGCAGTCGTCGCAGCTCCGGTTGGGCTGGTTGAAAGACCCGGATGCCACGTTCCGCCAACCCGTCAACGATCCGTGAAGCGGTCCCGCGCTCAATTCGAACCGGCAAGAAATTAGCCCATGACGGGCACGGGCTAACCATATTGAGTTTTCGAAGCATGCGATACAACCGAGATCGACCGTGCCGTACTCGGTGCAACGTCGCTTTCATGTACGTCAAGTCTTCGACCGTGGCGGTTGCCGCGATCACCCCGCCGGCGGTGATCTCTTCGCGCGCCCGAAAGGTGTTCAACCGGCACAGGAGCGCGGGCGGCCCGATCGCGTAGGCGACTGGAAAACTGCTGAGCGAGGCCCACGTCTCCATTGTCTGCAAGATAACAATGTTCTCGAATTCCCGTACCAGCGGCGCCAAGCTTCGTCCTGAATAGGCTCCGTGCCGCTCATCAATGATAAGTAGCTCCGTGGCGCGGGAGAGCCGCACGGCGTCCGCCGCGTCCAGGAGCGAACCGGTGGGGTCGTTCGGAGACTCGACGATTGCCCAACTACCAGAAGGGAGATCGGACACCGTTTCCACATCCAACTCGAGCGCAAACGCCGAGGTCCGCTGGATCGGGATAACCGGCACTCGATGGATCTGGGCCCGGCGCTCTTGCGCCGGGCTCGAAGGCGGAAAGAGCACCACCGGCCCCCGTTCGCGCCGTGACAGATAGACCGCATCCAGCAACTCGTCGATCCCGTTGCCGAGGAGGAGCCAGCTCGGCGGCACCCCAATCATGCGGGCAATATCCTGGCGAAGCTGGGTGGCGGCGGTTTGGTCCGCCTCCTGCCAACGTCGCGGATCACCCAGCGCTTCGTAGACAGACAATGATGGACCAAACGGATTTGTGGTGAGGTCCAATCGAATCGGTCCAGGTTGGATAAGGCCAATGGCGGGTAGGGGCGACCGCGTGAGATGTGATTGATTCATCCGCCGGTGCCCACGGCGCTTGCGATCAACGATTCGGATTCCACGATTCCGGATCGGTCGACTAACAACTGCACGACGCTTGAATTCACGGGAAAGGCAACGTTTCGGACTAAAGTGCCATTGGCTGTCGCACCTATCCGGTTGCCGAGATGAGCGTGACCATGCAGCACGAGGTCGACCCGATGATTGTCGATCACACGGCCTAGTTCCCCATTACCGAGCATCCAGTACTTTGCCCCTGGTTCGTCGCCGAGCGTCGACGCGGTCGGCGCGAAATGCATGAGGACGATTCGCACATCCGCCTCCAGGCGCGTAAGCGCCTCATCCAGCTTCGCGGCCTCCCGCCGTTGACGGACCGCGATCGCATTCCACGCTTTGGTGTGGATCGCATCGGGAGCCTCGGCCGGCCAAAACCCACCGCCACAACCAGCGATTCCCGCGAATCCGATTCGTAACCCATCGCTAGCGGTGAGGACCACGGAGGCACCGTCGAGGACCGTCACTCCCGCCGTCGCCAGCGTCTGCCGGAACGCGAGCCGTCGTAGCGACCGCAGATCATGGTTACCCATCACCGCGACAATCGGGACGTCAATTACCCGCAAGAGTAGACTGGCCAACTCGGCTTCGGCGACTCGTCCGTGCTCCGTGATATCACCCGCGATCAGGAGTGCGTCAACGCCTCGGCTGGCTGCCGCTAGCCCGGGCGCAACCGCGCCGGGATCGCCCATCCGGATGTGCAAATCTCCCGTCACTGCCAATCGAACCATTATTCTACTCGCTGCAACTTGTCGAAGTTCAGCATTACATTTCGCTCGTCGCTGCCCGTGCCTCTAACCAGTGTACCCCACGGGTAACGGGAAGTTTAGCGACGTCAAATTGAGTTCGAGCGACCTGTCGCCATGCTATCCTTGCGACCAGTAGAGTGGATCTGGTGGACGCGCGCACCAGCGCGAGATCATTCCGGTCAGCGCCCGCTTCCCGATCGTCGGGAGGCAGCCTGGCCTCGATATTGGAGCGTTGTATCATCGAACATCTTGAACGGCTACAACGTGTGCTGGCCGCTCGTGGAGTCGGGTCGCGGCGCCGCTCGGAGGATTTGATTCGGGCCGGGCGCGTCATGGTCAATGGTCACGTCACGACCGCGATGGGGACCAAGGTCGATCCCCGCACGGCCGAGGTCCGCGTCGATGGCAAGCTGGTTCGGCCGCAACGTCTCCAATACATCGTGCTGAATAAGCCCAGGGGCTACATCACCACCACTAGCGACGAACGTGGCCGGCACACGGTGATGGAGCTTATTCAGTCGCGGGAACGAGTGTACCCTGTCGGGCGCCTCGATCGGGAAACCGAGGGTTTGCTTCTCTTAACCAACGATGGGGAGGTGGCCAACCGGGTGATGCACCCTCGCTACGGCATGACCAAGGAATACCATGTGCTCACGTTTTCCCGCCCAAACGACACCGCCTTCCGAAGGATCGCCAGTGGGATCGATCTAGACGGGAAGCTGGTGATTCCGGATGAGTTCCGGATCCTCCGCGAGACCCGTGAGGGCCTGATTCTGAAGGTTGTGCTCCATGAGGGAATCAACCGTGTCGTGCGTCGTATGATGGAAGAAGCGGGCATCCCCGTGGAACGCTTGCGCCGGGTCCGCGTCGGCCCGTTGACCTTAGCTGGGCTTACGCTCGGATCATGGCGCGAGCTCACTGATGGCGAGCGCACGACCCTGTTCGAAGCACTCCGTCTAGGCCGGTCCGCTCCAGCATTTCCCGGTGCGGAGCCGCCACGGTCACCGGCTCGTGGCTCCTCGGCCGTCGATAGCAAGCTCCAGAGGCAGGTCGAAGGTGAGTAATCAGATCATCGCAATCGATGGGCCGGCCGCTGCCGGCAAATCGACCGTGGCTCGCGCGCTCGCCGACGAGCTAGATGCGCTATTGCTCGACACCGGCGCCCTCTATCGCGCGGTGACGCTCCTTGCTCTGCGATCGGGCACACACCTTTCCGACGGTCCGGCGCTGGCCGACCTTGCCTCCGCAAGCGTGTTGCAGGTCACGCCGCCGTCGATTCCTGACGGTCGATTCTACGACGTATCCCTGAATGGCGAAGATATTACCTGGGCGATCCGAGATCCGGCGGTAGATGCGGCGGTGTCGCCCGTGTCCGCTCATCCCGAGGTACGTGATGCGCTGCTGGCCCTGCAGCGCCGCATCGCCAGCCAAGGCCGGGTCGTAATCGTCGGTCGCGATACCGGCACCGTCGTCGTCCCTGAGGCAACCGTGAAGGTCTTTCTCGTCGCCTCAGCCGAAGAGCGGGCGTGCCGACGTCACCGAGAGCTGGCGAGTCGCGGCGTGGATACGAGGCTTGGGGACGTGCTGGCGGACCTGGAGCGTCGTGATCGCATTGATCAGGATCGCGATGTCGCGCCACTCCAGGCCGCCGAGGATGCAATCATTGTCGAGACCGACCAGCGTTCGGTCGGAGACGTCGTCGCCGCGATCAAGGTGATGGCGGAGCGTGCGTGGCATCCAATGGCGGCCAGACATGCCCGAGGGCGCTGACGGCCCGACACCGAAGCGAGACGACGACACCAAGGACGCCGATTACCTTCGCGGCACGCTTCATGGCTGGCCTCGGGTCGTGGTCCGCTGGCTCATCCTCCTGATCATTCGTCCGTTCATTAAGTTGACGATCAACGGTTTAGAGAACGTTCCCGACCAGCGTGCGTTCCTGTTCGTAGCCAATCACCTACACAACGCCGATCCGATCCTCTTGGAGACGGCAATCACGCGTCCAGTTCACTTCATGGCAAAGCGGGAGTTGTTCCGCAACCGCCTCCTCGGACATGCCGCTCGGTTCGTCGGTGCGTTTCCAGTCGAACGTGGGCGGCCCGATCGCGGCGCGATCCGGCGGGCGGAGGCGCTGCTCGCCAGCGGCATTGCCGTGGGCATGTTTCCCGAGGGCACGCGGAGCCCTGCTCACGGCTTGCAGCGCGGCTTTCCCGGAGCGGGGATGATCGCGCTCCGTTCGGCTGTCCCTGTGTTGCCGGCGACAATCACCGGTTCCGAGTCACTTCCGTTTAGCGGTGGCAAGACGACCGCGCGGAATCGGCCTCGTTCAGGGCGGTTCGGCCGGCACCCCATCGTCATTCAGTTCGGCCAACCGTTCTTGTTGCCAACCGAAGTCGACGGCCGTCGGGTCAACGCGGCGGTAGCAACCGAACTGATGATGGGCGAGGTTGCCCGGCTCCTACCGCGCTCCTATCGAGGCGTGTATGAGCTGATGGTTGACCAGTTGGAGGCACGGGATACGGACGGCAACGGGCACTCGGTTTCGCCTTCGCCATCGAATTAGCCTCGGCGTTTTTCAGCCTTCGGCAGCAGATGGTCTGGAATGGCGGCAAAGTCGTCGTGCTCTCCCCAGACAAGCTCGTGATCCCCAATGTTGACGACGTCGCCCGGCTCGACACCAAGACGCTCCAGCTCACCGCTTATCCCGCTCGACTCGAGAACACGTTGGAACCGTCGCAGCGAATCCTCCAGCGCAAAATTCGTCATCTTTGTGAACCGTTCAATCCCAATGCCGCGGACGGTAAACTGATGGGGCGCCTGACGATCCACATTCCATGCCCGCTCATCAACGTTGTCGAGCGTATAGAGGCGGCGTTCGGCGGCCTGTTGCAGCTTCGGCACTGAAACTTCGTCAAACGCGCGCAGGCGCTCGGCGACGGCTTGCATCAACTCTGGCACACCCTTTCCAGTCGCGGCCGAGACCTCGTACACCGGCATACCTCGTTCCTGAAACGCCGCCCGCAATGTGTCAAGGTGCGCCCGGGCCTCCGCGAGGTCGACTTTGTTGAGGGCAACCACCATCGGCTTTTCTCCGAGATCGTCCACCGAGTAGGCGTTCAGCTCATCAGCTATCGTGGCAAAATCGGCGAGCGGATCCCGCCCTTCCAGGCCACCCGAGGCATCGAGGACATGAACCAAGACTTTGGTCCGGGTGATATGCCGCAAGAACTCATGTCCAAGACCCGATCCGGTCGCGGCCCCTTCGATCAAACCGGGGATGTCCGCCAGGACGAATGCCTGGCCGCCCTTTCCCCCAACTTCGACCACGCCGAGGTTTGGCTCGAGCGTCGTAAACGGATAGTCGGCGATTTTCGGCCGCGCCGCCGACGCGGCGGCGAGCAGGGTCGATTTACCGGCATTTGGCAGGCCGACGAGCCCAACATCGGCAATGAGCCGCAACTCGAGCCGCAGCCAGCGTTCCTGTCCCGGTTCGCCCAGCTCGGCGATCCGCGGCGCTTGCCGCGTCGACGTCTTGAAATGCACATTGCCGAGACCGCCGCGACCGCCACGGGCAACGACGACTTCCTCCCCGTCGTCGGTCAGGTCAGCCCACAACTCCCCGCTCTCATCGTCCCAGACCACCGTCCCCGCCGGGACATCGATATAGAGCGACTGACCAGACTTACCGAATCGTTTCTGGCTGCGCCCGCTCCCGCCCCGTTCAGCCTTGAATTGCTCGTTGTACTGGAATTTCAGGAGGCTGGTGATGCTTGGCCGAACCCGAAGCAGAACGCTCCCGCCACGGCCGCCGTCGCCACCGTCCGGGCCACCGCGCGGAACAAATTTTTCCCTCCGGAACGACGATGAGCCATTGCCGCCATCGCCGGACTTGACGAAGATACGAGCGCGGTCGATGAGCACACGTCCTCCTTCGGCCAGAATAGCATTAGTCGAGGTAATCCTTGAGCTTCTTCGATCGGCTCGGATGCCGGAGCTTGCGTAGCGCCTTGGCCTCGATTTGGCGGATTCGCTCTCTGGTTACCCCAAACGCTTTGCCAACCTCTTCCAACGTTCGACTGCGGCCGTCCTCCAAGCCAAAGCGCATCGCCAGCACCTGTCGTTCCCGGTCCGAGAGCGTCCCCAACACGTCGTCCATCTGTTCTTTGAGCATCTGCCGTGACGCCGCATCCGCCGGGGCTAGGATCTTGTGGTCCTCAATAAAGTCGCCAAGGTTGCTGTCTTCTTCTTCGCCGATCGGCATTTCCAGCGAGACCGGCTCTTGTGAGATCTTCATGATCTCTCGCACCCGCTCGGGATCGAGCTCCATCTCCGTTCCAATTTCGTCCGAGGTGGGCTCGCGGCCAAGGTCTTGCTGGAGCCGGCGCGAGGTCCGGATCAAGCGATTGATCGTCTCCACCATATGCACGGGGATGCGAATCGTCCGTGCCTGATCCGCGATCGCTCGCGTGATCGCCTGCCGAATCCACCAGGTCGCGTAGGTGCTGAACTTGAAGCCTTTGTGATATTGAAATTTCTCCACGGCCCGGATCAGCCCGAGGTTGCCTTCCTGGATCAGGTCCAGCATCGACATCCCGCGGCCGACATATTTCTTTGCCACCGATACCACCAGCCGGAGATTGGCTTCGGTCAACGCCACCTTGGCCCGATTCCCGGCCTCGATATGCTCCTCCCAGCGGCGCCGGAGACGCGCATTCTGCTCACGAAACAAGAGATCGACCGTGAGGTCGTCCGGCCACTCCTCGGTATCGCGCACCAAATTCTGGATCGCGGGCGGCAGCAGCCCCCATTCAACCGTTCGCTGGCGCAGCGATTCTTCAAGCTCCTCGGCCGTGAGGCCAAGTCGCGCGCAGGAGTTGATCACCGCGCCCTCGGCGACCTGCGTGATTGGCAGCACATGCGACAAGCACACCGATTTCGGGGGCACCGCCTCCTGGCCGTAGGCTTCGACGAAGAGATCAGTCACATGTCCCCAGGCGCCTCGGAAGGAATGGTAGATGGCGCGGCCGAGGACATCGGCATCCGGCGACTCGCCGAAGTCGTCCCGGAGCTGCTCCCGCTTGAGCAAGAGATATTCCCCTCGCTCCATCGCCATCGCGAGCTCAACCTCACGGTTTGCGCTCAGCAGCGGCACCCGGCCAATCTCTCGGAGGTACATTCGGACCGGGTCATCGAGGCTGACGCCGCCGATATCGTAGTTGACGCTTTGTAGGTCGAGACCGGCCGGCGATGGCTCCTCATCGTCATCACCCACCTCCGGCAGCTCTTCGGCGTTGGACGCATTGAGAACTGAGCTGAGCTCCGCCAGGCGATGACTAATCGCTTCGACCTCGCCGCCGCCCTCCTCCCGGCGCGGAAGCGCCTCAAGCAGGGCGTCGAGTGCCAGCACCCCATCGCTTCCCTGCCCGGCTGGGATTCCGCCCGCTCGTTCCTCTGCCAAGATGCTATCCCCTTCGCCGCGGCTTACGACGCTTACCCGGACCCTATTTCTCAACCACGGCTCCCAATTCCCTTACCGTCGAGCTCAAACACGATGACTCCGGCCGAAGCGCGGGTTGTGTGATGTCGCGCGATGTTGAACCATCCTTGGCGCCCAGTACGACCCGGCTTCTCAACCTCGGGTTCGGCCGGGGACATCGCCGGCTCGGGGCGGGCCCAATCGGCCAGGTTGGACGATGCTTGAGACGGTCGCTGGACCGCGACTCTGAACTCGGCGTCGTCCGGCCGTCAAGCTGGACGGTCGAGACGCCTGTCTCTGATGCTTCCACCACCCGAACCACGCAATCTCCAGGTGAATGGCGCAACGCTACTACGTTCCAGCCGCTCACCGCAAGCCGCCATCTTGGCGCGATGACTCTCCTCGTCCCTCGAACGCCGAGCCAGGCCGCGCTTCCGTCGTCAGGATCTCCGCGTACGTCTCCCGTCGTCGAAACAATCGCGCCTGGCCGGAGCTCACCATCACCGCCGCCGGACGCGCCGCCATATTGTAGTTACTGGCCATTGCCAAGCAGTACGCCCCCGCCATCGGGATAGCCAGGAGATCCCCCGGCTCAGTTTGGGCAAGCGGCAAATCGGTGATCAGCACATCCCCGGACTCACAATACTTGCCAGCTATGGTCACCGTTTCGGTCGCCTCGCCAGCGGCCCGGTTCGCGATCCGTGCCGTGTAGCGAGCCCCGTACAACGCCGGTCGAATATTATCCGACATTCCGCCGTCGACCGCGACGTACACGCGGACGCCGGCGATGACCTTCCGTCCGCCGATACGATACAGGGCCACCCCCGCCGGACCCACGATTGACCGCCCCGGTTCGACGACGAGCTCCGGCAAGGGGAGGCGATGCCGCTCGCACTCCCGCGTCAGCGTCTCGGCGGCAACCGACGCCCAGCCGGCGATCGACACGTCGTTGCCCGACGCGCCATCGTCGACACCGAAGCCACCACCGGGGCTGATCACCTCCGGCACCACCCCGAACCGGGATCGCATATCGGCCGCGAACGAGAGCATGTGCCGCAACGTCTGGCCCACCAGGCGGGGATCGAAGATTTGCGACCCAACGTGCGCGTGATAGCCGGCAAGCTCGAGTCCCGGCGTTTGGGTAACCCGCTCCACCGCTCGTGCCGCGCTGCCGCCGTCAACTGGGAACCCGAACTTGGAATCGGTTGCTCCCGTCCGTAATTTGTCGTGCGTGTTCGGCTCGACGCCCGGGTTCAGACGGATCAAGCAACGAACCACGCCGGAGTCAGTGACGATACGTGACAGGAGCTCGATCTCCCAATCGTTGTCGATCGCTATGAGGCCAACGCCAGCCGCGACCGCCTCGCGCAGCTCGATCTCGTCTTTGTTGTTGCCATGAAATGTCATCGCCGCCGCGGGCACGCCGGAAGCCAACCCCGCGTACAGCTCACCTCCGGATACCACATCCAAGCCAAGCCCTACTTGATGCAGGATGTTGATGATGGTCGGCGAACAGTTCGCCTTGCCGGCGAACACCACTCGTGATCGTGGATAGGCCGCGCGGAACGTCTCGGCAAACATCCGGGCCCGCCCGCGCAACGTCGCTTCGTCGAACACGTACAACGGAGTCCCGAACTGTTGAGCGAGCTCGTTGACGCCTACTCCGCCGAGTACGAGTTGGCCAGTTGCATCATCCGTGGCAGTCGTCGGCCAAGACACGGGCTACTCCTCGGGGCAAAAGCGGATCGGCGCCCGGCGCGCGCTGGAACGACCAACGCGGCAACGCTAGAAGTGTACGTACACTTCCTGGTGATTGCAACATTGTTCGTGTGTGGTATCTCACGGACCCTACCCTCTCATGGCCGCTATACTTCGTTCAGTGGTGTATGGCCAGTGTGCGGTCAAGACGACGCTGGTTTTCGAATCGTTCCACCGGAGTTTCGAACAGTATGGCGTCGCCGACGATTATGACGGTCCACAACCTTACCAAGTCGTTTGGCGCGCACGAAGTGTTCGCTGGAATCGGATTTCAGGTGGCCGAACGCGAGCATGTCGCCTTGGTCGGCGTCAACGGCGCGGGTAAATCTACGGTGCTCCGGATCATCGCCGGCGCGGAGTTTTCGACCGCTGGGACCGTCTCGATCGCGTCCGGCGCCCGTGTCACCTATCTGGCGCAAGAGACGCCGTTTCAGAGCGATCGCACCGTGCGAG
>JACCYK010000399.1 GCA_013696525.1 Chloroflexia bacterium | reverse complement strand
GCTTGAGGGTCAAGTGTTTCGTCGCTCGGCGATGCTGACGATTCTGCGCTGGCGGACGCCGGAGGCAGCGGCCAGGACGAGGCGGTGCCGGTCGAGGCCGTGCCCCCATCTTCCGCCGGCGGATCCGTGGCGGTAATCGCGGGGAGGCGATACCCGCAGGTTGTGCAGAATTTGGCGCCGGGCCGGGCCGGCGCGCCGCAATTCGGGCAGCGCTCCATACCGTGATGTCTCCCCTTCGCTAGTCGGTCGCCAAGCAGGCGGTTTGCCTAGTTCCGGAAACCAAGCGGAGGCGCGATCCGGAGCGGTCGCCTCGAGTCTGGGCAACCCCTGGCGGTGGCAGTATGTCACACCACCGGCTTGGGCGGTGCCGTGGTTGGACCGGAGTGAGTCCGGGCTGCGACAATGGCCGCGTGAGGCAACGTCTGGGCGAGCCGCCACCCGGCGCGTCATGATGGGTGGACAGGGAGGTAGCAAAGCGTGAGCGAGAATCTGATGGGCCGGTTGGCGATCAAGGCCCGGCAGATCCGGCCCGGCACCGCGCGGATGCTAAACGTCAAGCAAGGCCAAGTGATCCAGATCGTGGATGTACAAGGCAAGCAGGTAGCCGATTTCGTCGCCTTCAACGCCGACGATCGGGCTGAGTATCTGTCGGTCGCGGCGACTCGCGGCATGAACGCCAATGTGATGCTGCAACAAGGGCAGACCCTCTACTCGAACCGGCGGACGCCGATGCTGGAAATCAGCGCGGATACGGTTGGCCGGCACGATACGTTGTTCGCGACCTGCGATCCCAAACGCTACGAAGCGTTGGGCGCGCCAGGACATGACAACTGCCGCACCGCGCTGGCGGATGCGCTGGCGGAATTCGGCGTCGCCTATGACCAGGTGCCGGACCCGGTGAATTGGTTCATGAACGTGGCGATCCGGCAGCGGGGTGAGCTGGAGATCCGGGAGCCGCTGTCGGAAGCGGGCGATCAGGTCCAACTGACCGCGCTCATGGACCTGGTCGTCGCCGTGTCCGCCTGCCCTCAAGATCTCGTGCCGACCAACGGCGCCAAACCGTCAGATATTCTCATCCGCATCTACCGGGAGGCGCCGGCCGCGCCCATCGTGGAGACTGTCGCCGCGGAAGGAGCCACCGAGAACGCCCCGCTTGATGGCGAACCTCGCGACGCGCCTCCCATTGGCGCCGGCGTGGACGAGGTCGCTGAACCCGATGCCGCCGGCGGCACTGATGCGGTGGCCGAGACTGAGACCGACCCGGCGATCGACCGTGAGCGGGTGCAGCCGAGCTGAGCACACGAGGTTGATGCGCGTTCCGGGTGCATGGAGCGGTGGGGTGACGGGCGCTGGATTTTAGTCCAGCGCCTCGTGTTCGTGGTGGTCGAAGCTGTCACAGACCGCCAGTGACCCGCCCGGCAGGCAGCCACACTAGGCGGACGACAAGAGAAACGCCGACAACCGCTTGCGCAGCCGTCGGCGTTTCTACCCCAAAGGATCCGGCTGAAGTGACGCCTGGTGATGGTACGTCACTTTCCAGTTGGCCGATCGCCCGACGGTAAACCGCGGGTTCATCGAGCCGAGACTTCGGAAGGTCCGGCGTGAAGCCGTACTTCTGATCCGATTCGCTGCCGTTCCTGGCGAACCAGTTAGGCTTCGACATCGGCCCGTCTTGCTTGCCCACAAGGGGGGCGAGACGAGGTCTCCCGGCGGGGTTGCGCGAGCGTCTTGCGACGTTCTTTGCTTCCCCCTGCTGCTGCTCCGAGAGCCAGTTGCCTGGTCCCGATTCAGCCAGTGTCCGCTTGTGGCGGACCCGAAAACCTTCAGTGAACGTACTCTATCAGCCGCGTGACTCTTTGTCAATAGGTTTGTCCAACCTCTTTTTCAGGCGGTTTCTGCCGCCGGCGCGGACTGGCGTAGTCGCCAGAACCGCTCCGCCGGGAAACCGTTACCACGGCGCGTCGCGTAGGCGTGGAGGGCGGCCGCGATCGTGGCCGGGGAGCCGTCCGGCGCGATATGACGAAAAATCGCCGGCACCTGCGAGGTGTAGGCAAAGATTGCCGCTAGCTTGCTGTCCCAGACCGGACCTATATCGATGTGGGCGACCGGTGCCAGGGGCGCGGCGCGGAGCGAGGCCGGCGCGGTGGCCGGCCAGACGGCGGCGATCCGCTGACGGCGGGTGGCGCGGGCGCCCGGTTGCAGCGCGTAGGGAAGATCCTCGTAGAACCAGACGTCCCATCCGGCGGCGGCCAGCTCGACCCCGGTGGCGAAGCAAATCTGGTGATCGACGTGGCCGCCAATTCCGAGCGGTGCGTAGAAGCGGGCCCCGCGGTCGTGGCCGGCCGCGTCCAGCAGCTCGCGGGTGAGTCGACCGGTCAGTGGCGCTTCTTCGGCCGCCACCGTGCCCAGGAGCGCGGCGTCGTCCTGATACCACGCTCCCCGATAGATCGCGTCCGTGAGTGAGAGGCTGGCGGAGGTGGCGCCGAGCAATTCGGCGGCGGCGGCGTCTTCCTGGCGACGCCGGGCGATGACATCGGCGGCGGCGAGTCCCCACGTCTGATGCATCGCTGCCGCGAACGTCGAGAGCGGTTGGTTCGGGTCGGGCGCCGCGCCAAAGGCGACGCTGATCGCCGGCCCGTTCCCGGCGCGGGCCAACAGCACGACCGTGCCGCCACAGGAGAGGGCGATGTCGTCGTAGTGGGGCGACAGGAATTGATGGCTCGATGGACTGGTCACGGCCGCGGCGGCGCCGGTGTCGTGGTGGGGCATGTGTCACGGCCTTTCTTTGAGATCGTCGCTGCCGCTATTGGCGGCGAAGCGGATGCGCTCATCGCCGATGCGGCGCGTTACCCGCTGCCGATCAAGGTATTCGAGCACGGCTTGGGCGTATTTGCGGGAGGTCTGGAACTGGTCGCGAAATTGGGACAGCGAGATTGATCCCTCCCGGTCAATCGTGGCCAGGGTGCCCGCTCGGGCAATGTCCAGCGCGGCGCCGGCAAGGGCTACGTCGGCGCTGACGCGGACGACCAAGCCCAGATGCTCCAACGCGACCACCAGCTCGCCGTCCAGGCCGAACGTGGCCGGCGCCGGCGGGCTGAATGGCTGGCTGGCGACCGCGGCGAGGAACGGCGCCACCGCGGCCTCCTGAGATGCATTGAGCGCGATCTGAAAGGATGGCAGCCGGATCGTCCCCTGCTCGTCCACCAGCACGTCAGCGATCGCCGCCGCGGCGACCGCGGCATCGAACAGCGGCGGGTCCAGGCCGAGGTTGTGGCGCAGCGCTTCTCGCGGCACGCCGCGGCGGAGCGGATAGGCGCGGTGAAATTCGGCCAGGTCGAGTGCCATCCGCTCAAGGAAGGCGCGCCAGTGGGCGGCCGAAAGCACGTAGCCGGCCGTCTCGCCGATGCGTTGCCCTGGGAGTAGGACTACCGATCCATTTTCCGCCAATTCGGTCACCGCTCGCTCGACCTGGTCCGCGCTCAGTCCAGCCGCGGGGTCCGCGACTAGTACCCGCATGGATCGGGGCCGCTCGGCAATCGCGGCGAACACGATGTCGGCCGCCGTCCCGCCGGCGAGTCGATCCAGGTCCGACAGCACCTCTGGCCGAAAGCGACGGTGCCGGGCGGGATCGGGATCGACGATCTCGCCGCCGCCGATCGTCTCGCTGGGGGAGGGACGGCGGATGATGAAGCGATCGCCTCGCAGCGCCGCGATCGGCCGCGCGAACCGGAACTGCACCCACCC
>JACCYK010000389.1 GCA_013696525.1 Chloroflexia bacterium | reverse complement strand
GCTGCTCGATAACTTCGAGCACCTGCTGGCGGCAGCGCCGGTCCTGGCCGACCTCCTGGGCGCCGCTCCCGGCCTGATGGCCCTGGTCACCAGCCGGGCCCGGCTGCGCCTCTCCGGGGAGCACGATTATCCGGTGGCGCCGTTGACGCTGCCGGACCTGAGCCTCGACCCGACCTTCTCGGCGTTGGCGGCATCGGAGGCGGTGCGGCTCTTCGTGGCCCGGGCGCGGGCCGTCCGCCCCGATTTCGCCCTGGTCGACGAGAACATCCGGGATGTCGCCGCGATCTGTCATCGCCTCGACCGGCTGCCCCTGGCCATCGAGCTGGCGGCGGCCCGGTCCGACGTCCTGCCGCCACGCGCCATCCTGGCCCGGCTCGAACGGCGGCTGTCCGTGTTGAGCGACGGCCCCCGCGACCAACCGGCCCGGTTCCGGTCGCTGCGCGACGCCATTGACTGGAGCCACGATCTGCTCACCCCCGAGGAGCGCGTTCTCTTTCGCCGCCTGGCCGTCTTCGTCCGCGGCTGTAGCATCGATGCGGCCGCGGCCGTCGCCGGTGAGGAGGAGCGGGATGTCTTCGCGGGGCTCGCCTCACTGGTCGAAAAGAGTCTCCTGAGCGGCACGATCGGCAGCGACGGCGAGCCGCGATTCGGCATGTTGGGCACAATCCGGGAGTACGGATTGGAGCGGCTCGATGCCAGCGGCGAAGCCGAGCTGGTCCGGCGCCGGCACGCCGAACTCTGCCTGACCCTGGTCGAGGGACTGGCGCCGCGCATGAAAGGGGCCGAGACGGTCCAAGGGCTCGATCGGCTGTCCACCGAGTTGCCCAACCTGCGGGCGGCCGTGTCGTGGGCCCTGGACCATGGCGAGACCGCGCTGGCGCTCGGCATCGTGACGGCCATCTACCCGTCGTTCTGGTTTTCGCGAGGCGACCCTCACGAAGGGCGACAGTGGCTCGAGGCTGGACTGCTGCAGGAGGCGGACATCCCCGTTTCCACCCGCGTCGACGCGCTCGATGCGACGGCAATGCTCACCGCGGTCCAGGGTGATTACCCGCGGGCCGTGCTCCTGGCTGAGGAAAGCCAGGCGCTGGCGGCTCGTGACAGCTATGCCTTCGGCGTCGCTCGCGCCGACTTCTGCTTCGCCATGATCGCCGAGTGGCAGGGCGACTTCGACCGGGCGGCGGCCAGGTACGAGACCGCGCTTGAGCGGATGCGGGAGCTGGGAGATCCCTACTGGATCGCGATGACCCTGACCAACCTCGCGATCATGCGCCATTGGCAGGGGGATCAAGTCCAAGCGGCGGTGCTGGCGGACGACGGCCTCGCCTGGTGGCGGCAGGTGGGGAACCCGTGGGGGATCGCGATGACGCTGACGGCCGCGGCCGGCGTGGCGGCGGATCGGAGCGATTGGGCCGGTGCGGCCGTGCTCCACGGTGAGGCGCTCGGCTTGTGGACGGACCTCAATGACAAACGGGGCATTGCCGGCGCCCTGGCGAGCCTGGCCAGTGTCGCCGCGCACCAGGATCAGCCCGTGGGAGCGGCCCGGCTGCTGGGGGCGGCGTCGGCGCTGGTGACGGCCATCGGCGTTGCCCACTCGCTCCATCCCGCGGCGTACGAGCGGGCCATGATCGCCACCCGGACGGAGCTTGGGGAGGCCGCGTTCCAGGCGGCGTGGGAAGCCGGTCAGCGATGGCCCCTGGCGGAGGCGGTCGCCGCCGCTGTTGCCTTCGCCGCCAACGATGGGGCGGCGATCATGTCTGGTATCCCGCTGCCTTTTGGGCTTACCGGACGCGAAGCGGAGGTGGTCCAGTTGCTTGCCCGGCGCGCCACGAACAAGGAAATCGGGGCGGCGCTGTTCATCAGCTCACGCACCGCCGGCCGGCACGTCGACAGCATCCTCCGGAAGCTCGGCGTCGCCTCTCGCCGCCAGGTTCCCGCCATCGCCGCCGCCCACGGACTGGCCTGATCGCCGACCACATGGGTAATTAATACCCACGACCTTTCCATGCCCGCTGCCTGAAATGGGTAATTTTGACCGATGCGCCGCCGCTCCGCGAGGCGCAGAATGAACTCCGGACCACTCCGCTCGGCATGCGCGGCGCCCGGCCGCCGCCGGCGTTGTGCTTTGGGGCGTCCGGTTCCGCGGGGCGGCCGGTCGATCATGTCCGGCGTTGTTTCGAGAGGCGTTCAAGAACCGATTGTCGGGAGGTATCTCATGGACGGACCACGCTTCGATGGCATCACCCGCGCCCTGGCGACCGGGGCCACCAGGCGCCGCACCCTGCTCGGGGTCGCCGGCAGCACCCTGGCCGGCCTGCTCGGTCTTGTCGGGGTCGAGGACGCCGCCGCCGCCTGCGTCAAGCCGGGCAAGAAAGGCTGCGACGGCCCCAAGAACAAGAAGTGCTGCGACGGCGCTACCTGCAAGGGAGGCTCCAACAACAAGGAAGGCAAGTGCGAGTGCAAGGGCCGCCTGAAGCAGTGTGGCGACAAGTGCGTCAACACCCGGAACGACGACAAGAACTGTGGCAAGTGCAACGAGAAGTGCAAGGGGCAAAACACGTGTAAGAACAGCAAGTGCCGGAGCAAGCTGGGCTGCAAGGTCGGCACGAACGTCTGCAACGGCCCGCCCCTCGAAGACCTCGACGACCCGCGCATCTGCAAGACCGATGGTGAAACCTTCTTCTGCGCGTGCGTCACCGACCTCAAGGGTATCGCCCGCTGCTCGGACTTCGCCGGTGGCGTCTGCGCGGACTGCACCAAGAACGAGGACTGCCCGAACAACTTCGTCTGCATCAAGGCCAGCGGCATCAACTGCGAGTGCGACGAGAATCCGGACAGCAACGGCAATGCCTGCGTGCGGAAGGATTGCCGGGGCATCAGCGGCAGTAGCGCCGGCAGCGGGCGCTCGGTGCTGAGGACGCCGCTGCTCCGCTAGGGCGGAAGCTCCGACCATATGCGGCACGACGACGGGCGGACACCAGATGG
>JACCYK010000387.1 GCA_013696525.1 Chloroflexia bacterium | reverse complement strand
CCCTGGGCCAGACCCTGTCGGCGGCGGCGGTCGCCTACGGCTTCGCCCGGTTCCGGTTCCGGGGCCGCAACGTCGCCTTCATGCTCTGCTTGACCAGCTTGATGCTGCCGTGGGAAGTCACGATCGTGCCCCAGTTCCTGCTCTTTCGTGAGCTCGGCTGGTTGGACACGTTGCTGCCGCTGATCGTGCCGCACTGGTTCGCCGTCGGCGCCACCGGCGCCTTCAGCATCTTCCTCCTCCGCCAGTTCTTTATGACTATTCCACTCGACCTCGATGAGGCGGCGAAGCTCGACGGCGCCAGCTACCCCCGGATTTTCGTCACCATCCTCCTGCCGTTGGCCCGCCCTGCCCTCATCACGGTGGCGATCCTGGCCTTCCTGGTCCATTGGGGCGAGTTCATTCAGCCCTTCGTCTATCTGAACTCCACGGAGAACTTCGTCTTGGCGCTCGGCATCCGCTTCTTTCAGACCCTGCCCAGCACCGAGCCCTCGCGCGATCACCTGCTGATGGCGGCAAGCGTCCTGATCACGCTGCCGCCGATCATCATTTTCTTCGTCCTGCAACGGTACTTCGTGAAAGGGGTCGCCACCACCGGCCTTAAGGGCTGATCTCGCCTCGGGGCCGCGTCGAGGTCTGGCCCGGCGGAGACAGTCGTTGCTGAATCGTCGTCCAGTCAGTATCAGCCGCCAGAAGTTGACCGTCAGCGAGAAGCGAAAGGAACGGCACGGTGAGGCTTTGCACATATGAACGACACGGAAAAATCGGCGTCGGCGTCGAGGCCGGCGGCGAGGTTCACGCCACGACCTACACGGATATGCTCGACTTGATTCGCGACGGCGAGGCGGGCCTGGAGCGGGCGCGGGCGGCGGCCAACGGGCCCGCGGTCACGGTCGACCGAATGCTGGCCCCCCTGCTCCGGCCGGGCAAGACCTTCGGCTCGGGCGTCAACTACAAGGCGCACGGCGAAGAGGAAGGGACCCACGCCGTATTGCCGGTCGAGCCCCGGATCGACTTCATCAAGCTGCCGAATACCGTGATCGGTCCGGGTGAGCCGATCGTCATCCCCACGGCGGACCGGGTCATCATCCGGCCGGACGGGTATCAGGTCGACTATGAGGTCGAGTTCGGCGTCGTCATCGGCAAACGGGCCAAAAACGTCTCCCAAGCCGATGCCCTCGATTACGTCTTCGGCTACACCGTCTTCAACGATGTCAGCGCCCGCGGCGTCCAATTTGGCCCGGGTAAGTGGCTGCAAGCCGACCTCGGCAAGAATTTCGACACCTTTTGCCCGATGGGGCCGGTGATCGTGACGAGGGACGAGATCCCGGATCTGGCGCGGGCGCATATCACGGCGACCGTCAACGGCGAGCCACGGCAGGACGCCTACCTCAGCCAGCAAATCTTTCCAATCCCGGTGGTGATCGAATGGATCAGCTCCATCATCACCCTGGAGCCGGGGGACTGCTTGATGACCGGCACCCCGGCCGGTATCGGCACCTTCCGCGACCCGCCGCTCTTCCTGAAGCCGGGCGATGTGGTCACGGTGGCCGAAGACACGATTGGCGAATTGACGAACCCGGTGGTAGCCGGATAGATGCGCGAACGGAACGTGACGCGCACCGGGATGACGTCAGGAGGGATGCAGTGAAATTCGCCATCGTCGGCGGCGCCGGCGCCATGGGCGGCGTCTGGGCCAGCCGGCTGAACGCCGGCGGGGAGGAGGTCGCGATCCTCGATGTCGCCCCCGAGGCGCTGGGCGCGATCAACCGGGACGGCCTCATTGTTGAGCGAAAAGACGGCAGCACGGACGTGGCGCGGGTGGTCGCGACCGACCAGGCGGAGGCGATCGGCGCCACCGACGCGGTCATCTTCTTCACCAAGTCGTATCACACGGCGGAGGCGGCGGCGCTGGCGCGGCCCCTGGTCGATGCCAAGACGACCGTCGTCAGCCTCCAAAACGGCTGGGGCAATTCCGACACCCTGGCTTCGATCTTCCCGCCGGAGCAGATCGTGATGGGCGTCACGTATCACAGCGCCATGGTCCGCGGGCCGGGCCGGATCGCCTACACCAACGACGCGGGACCGACCGTGATCGGTCCCTACGCCGATGGCGCCAGGCTCGACCGGGCTGAAGCGGTCGGCGCCGCGATGACCCGCGCCGGGCTGGAGATGACGATAACGCCGGCGGTGAAAACCGAGATCTGGAAGAAGCTGATCCTGAACTGCGCGACGCTGCCCACCTCGGCCCTGACCCGCCTCTACGCCGGCGAGCTGGGGAAGCCGGGGCCGCTGCTCGATTTCCTCGATGTGATCACGGGTGAGGCGACGGCGGTCGCCAACGGCCTCGGCTATGAGATCGACCTGACGGAGCGGATCGAGACGATCCACGGCCTGCTGGGGCGGGGCGGCAAGGGGAAAGCCTCGATGCTGCAAGACGTCGAGGGCCAACGAAAGACGGAGATCGACGTCATCAACGGGGCCGTCGTCCGCGAGGCCGATCGCCTCGGCATCGAGGTCCCGGTCAACCGGGGGCTGGTGGCACTGGTTGGTGGCCTAGAACGGAGCTGGCAACAATGACGACCCGCGTAACCTTCCTCGGTGTGGCCGGGTACGAGATCGCCGGCCCCTCCTGGCGGGTGCTGATCGACCCCTTCCTGACCGGAGCGCCGGTGCCGGTGGCTGATCCGGACACGCTGGCCACGCCGAACGCGATCCTGGTTTCGCACGCCGCCTACGATCACCTGGGCGACGCTGCTCGCATCGCCAAACGGACCAGCGCCCCGGTGGTCTGCGGCGGCGAGGTGCGGGCGATGCTGATGGAAGAGGGGGTGCCGTCCGCGCAGATTCAGGCAACGACCTGGGGTATCATGGTCGAGGTCGGCGGCGTTGTCGTCCGGCCCGTCGAGTGCCACCACTGGTCGCAAGGCCGCTTGGCGAACGGCCAATTCATCACCGGCGTGCCGATGGGCTTCATCGTCGAGCCGGAGCCCGGCATTCGCATCTATCACTATGGCGACACCGCGATCTTCAGCGACCTGCGGCTGATCAACGAGCTGTACCAGCCGACGATCGGCCTGCTTGGCTGCGCCAACCCGGAGGAGCTAGCCCCGCTGTTCCCGACCGCGGGCCGGATGCTGACGGGTGAGATGTCGCCCGAGGAAGCGGCGCTGGCGGCAGACTACCTTGGCCTGCAGATCGCCATCGCCAGCCACTACTACAACCCGCAACAGGCGGACGTGCTCGACTTTCTGAAGGAGGTGCCAAAGCACGATTCGACCGGCAGCCGGCAAGCGATCGCCCCGGTCGTCGGCGAGACCCTAACCTTCGACATCGCCGCCGGTGACGACCGGATCACGATGCGACGATCCGGCGACGCCTGACCGGAACGCATCGCGCGAGGGCGTATTGACAGGCTGTCGCCTCGATCATAGAATTGGTCAATCATCATACATCATGCCGGTGGCGGCGAGTGATCGCCCTGGCGTTGAGTGCCGGGAAAGCTGGACGAGGAGGTCACGCTGGACGGTTGGGTGTGCGCCTGGCGACGAGAAAAGCCGTCATGGCGATGTCGTTCCGCGCATCCGGCGAGGCAAGCGGCCGGTCATCCGGCGCGATCCGGGCGACGCTGGCGGCAGTGATGGATGGGATGAACACGCGCTCGCATCGACGCGGCTCTCTGGCGTCACAACCCGCATTGGCGCGGTTGCAGTAGCCGGCCGGGAACGGACCCGGCGGTAAGAAGGAGCAGGACGATGGACCAGTTGAGAACCTCGATCCCGATTTCGAATGACAAGCTCCGGCAATACGCGGAATCCCGGCTGCACCGGGCGCTGGCGGCGCGACTCCATCGCCGCCAACTGGTGAAGTCGTCGTTGGCGACGGCGGCGGCCGGGGCGATGATGCACTTCACCGGCTTCACGCCATCGGCGGTCGCCGCCGCCCGCCGGGCGCTGGCTCAGAACGGCGATTCGGCCGAGGCGGCGGTGGCGGCGGCGAACGCGCTCGACCCCAAGCCGGCCGAGCTGTTCGTGGTCTGGGAGTCGGCCTTGCAGGCCCAAGACCCATTGCTCTTCTCCGGCCCGCTCTGGGAGGAGCTGACCGGCATCCGCATCACCGTGCTTGAGCTGCCCTTTACCGACATGTACTCCGGCCAGGTGGCCGAACACATCGCCGGCACCGGCGGCCACGACGTGCTCTCGGTGGTGCCGGCCTGGCAGGCGGACTTCGTCGCCCAAGGGATCGTGGAGCCGCTCGATCCGTTCATCGAGCAGTACATGAACCCGGCCGACCTGGACGATTACCATCCCCTCTACCGCGACCTGATGAACTTCGGCGGCCAGATTTACGCCCTGTTCGACGATGGCGACACGATCATCCTCTACTACCGCAAGGATCTGATCGAGGATCCGGCCAACCAGGAAGCATTTCAGGCTCAGTACGGCCGTGACCTGGCGCCGCCGGCGACCTGGCTGGAATACGACGAGGTGCAGGCCTTCTTCACCGAACAGGGCGCGCCCGAGCTGTACGGCGGCGCCAGCCAGCGGGTGGCGGGCGGCCTGCACGGCTGGTTCATGGAGGAGTACCGCAACAAGGGCGGCATCTTCTTCGATGCGGAGACCATGGACGCCACGGTGAATGGCGAGGCCGGTCAAGCCACGCTCGACCGCATGGTGGCCTCGAACCTGACGATGCCGCCCGGGGTCGAGACGTGGGGCTTCATCGAGGTGCTGACCGGCTGGATGTCCGGCCAACTGGCGATGATTGGCGGCACCTGGCCGCCGATCGGGCGCTGGTCGGAAGGCACCACCGTCGAGCAGCTCGCCTGGGTGCCGGAAACGCAAGTGGCGGGCAACGTTGGCTACTCGGTGATGCCGGAAGGCCACAGCGCCCACAATGGCGGGTTCATGCTCGGGGTCGCTGCCCAGAGCCAGAACAAGGAAGCCGCCTACCTCTTCGCCCAGTGGGCGAACTCGCCGTCGATCAGCCTGCAACGGTGCATGCTGCCCTACGCCCTGCGTGACCCGTTCCGGCTCAGCCATTACGCCTCAGAGGAGTATCGCGCCGCCTGGGCGACCGCCGGCGACTATCTCGATACGCTCGAAGCGGCGGCCGACGGCGCCCTGCTGGACTTGATCATGCCCGGTGCGGTCGAGTATCACAACGCCGTCGATCAGGCGGTCACCAGCGCCATGGCCGGCACCGGCGTTCAAGAGGCGCTCGACGGCCTCGCTGAGTCGTGGAACGAGATCACCGACCGTATCGGCCGCGATCAGCAGCGGGAGGCGTACGCCGAATACACCTTGCTGGCAGGAGCGTACCCATAGGAAGCCACGTTAGGGAGCGGGCGGCGATTCATCATCGTCGCTCGCTCCCGGCCCGGAGTGCAGGATGACGGCACCAGTATCGCGGCGCGCCCTCCCCAGCCGCCGTGGCTGGCAAACCGCCGGCAGCGTCAGCGGCCGGACCCGGTGGACCGGTTGGCTGCTGGTCTTGCCGACGCTGGTAGCGATCCTCTTTCTCGGCATCTACCCATTGCTCTTCTCCCTCACCATCAGCTTCCGGCGGTGGGACCTGCAGGTGCCGGAGCAGTCGTTCGTCGGCCTGGCCAACTACGGCCAGGCGCTGATGGACGACCGCTTGTGGGCGGCCCTCGGCAACACGCTGCTGATCATGGTGGTTGGGGTGGGGTTGGAGTTCGTGTTGGGCCTCGGGCTGGCCCTGGTGCTAATCGACGAGCTACGCGGCAAGCGGTTCATCATCCCGTTGCTGATGCTGCCGGTGCTGATGGTGCCGGTGGTGGTGGCGCTAACCTGGCGGCTCCTTTGGGACCAGCAGTACGGGCCAATCAACGCCATCCTCTCCGCGATCACGGGTCAGAATGTGGCGATCTCCTGGCTGGCCCAAAAGAATTCGGCGATGGTCGCCATCATCGTCACCGAGGTCTGGCAGTGGACGCCGTTCATGTTCCTGGTGCTGCTGGCCGGCCTCTCGGGCGTCAGCGCCGAGTTGTACGACGCCGCCTCGCTCGATGGCGCGAGCTGGTGGCACTCGTTGCGGGACATCACGCTGCCGGCGATCGCGCCGGTGATCGCGGTGGCGGTCCTGTTCCGCGCCTTTGATGCCTTCAAAATCTTCGATGTTATCTTTCTCTTCACCCAGGGCGGGCCGGGGACATCAACCGAATCGATCTCCTGGTACATTTATCAGCTCGGGTTGCGATTTTTCCGGATGGGGTACGCGGCGGCGGTCTCCTATCTTGTCGTCATCTTCCTCACCATCGTCGTCGCCATCTATGCCACGCTCTGGCTGCGAGAGGAACGGGCATGAGCATCGCCGCCGACCGCGCCGTCCCTGTTGCTCACGGCGTCGCCGCCCGATCGCGCCGCCGGCCGCGGGCGTCCGTCGGGCTGGCGGCACGCTACGTCGTGGTCGCCATTGCCCTTCTCTTCTTTCTGTTCCCGATCTACTGGGTGGTCGTCACCGCGTTCAAGCTGCCGGCCGAGTTCATGGCCCGGCCCCCGGTCTGGTTCCCGGAGAACCCGTCATGGATCCAATTCGAGACCGCGATGCGGTTGCGGGGGGTGACCGCGCTCAAGAACAGCATCATCATCGCCAGCAGCGCCACGTTCTTGTCCGTCGCGATCGGCAGCCTGGCCGCCTATGCCCTGGCCCGCTTTCGCACCGGCGGGCGCCATTTCGGCTTCTGGCTGCTGTCACAACGAATGCTGCCGCCGGTCGTCCTGGTGATTCCGATTTTTCTCATGTATCGCGGCCTCGGCTGGCTCGATACTCACCACGGGATGATCGCCCTCTACACCGTGTTTAATTTGCCGTACGTGGTCTGGATGCTGCGCTCCTACATCGGCGGCATCCCGGTCGAGATCGAGGAGAGCGCCCTGGTCGACGGCAGCACCCGGCTCGGCGTGCTGTGGCGGATCACCTTACCGCTGGTCTTGCCCGGCCTCATCGCCACCGCGACCTTCGCCTTCATCTTTAGCTGGACCGAGTTCCTGTTCGCGGTCGTCCTGACCCGGACTTCCGCCGTCACCATGCCGGTGACTATTTCCGGTTACTTCGGCTCCCAGGGCTCCGCCTACGGCCAGGCGGCCTCGCTCGCCGTGGTCGCCACGGCGCCCCTCTTCATCCTCGGCTTGCTGGTGCAGAAGCACTTCGTCCGCGGGCTCACCCTCGGCGCGGTCCGGGGCTGAATCGCGCGGGCGCCGACCTGGCGCGTCGGCGGGGCGCCGGACACCAGCGCACGATTTATCACGCCCCCTCCCGGTAGCGCCGCAGCTTCTCCTGAACCAGTGGCGTGTCGATCGCGTTTCGGTTGACGACAAAACCCGGCGCCTGACCTGCCGCCACCGCTAGCACGGACTCGCCGACGCTAACCCCGGAGCGGCTGACCCACTCGTCGGTCCAACAGAGGGCGTGGGGCGACACAATGACGTTGTCCAGGCTCAAAATTGGATCGGCCGGATCGACCGGCTCCCGTTCAAAGACATCGAGTCCGGCCCCGGCGATCGCCTTTCGCTGAAGCGCCACGGTCAGCGCTGCCTGATCGACGACCGGGCCGCGGGCGACGCTGATGAGGAAGGCGGTCGGTTTCATCAGCGCCAGCCGCTCGGCATTCAGCAGGTGATGGGTCTCCGGCGTCAACGCGCAGAGGGTGACCACGAAATCGGCGGTCGTCAGCAACGTTTCCAGATCGACGAGGTCAACCCCGATCGCGGCCGCGATGCCGGGATCAACGTGCGGATCGGCGGCGATGAAGGTCAGCTCCAGCGGCGTCGCCAGCTTGACCACCTCCCGCCCGATATTGCCAAACCCGATGATGCCGACCGTGCGCCCGGTGAGGCCGAACCCCATATAATCGAGCTTATCCGCCCAGCCGCCGGCGCGGGTCAGCCGGTCCTTTTCCAGCAAGCGGAGACTGAGAGCCAGGATATAGGTGAGGACCACGGTGGCCATCGGCCGCCGCACCGCGTCGGGGGTGATCGAGAGCAGGACGCCGTGCTCGGTGCAGGCATCGACATCGACATTGTCGTACCCGACGCCGAACCGGGCGATCACCGCCAGCCGGTCCGCTCCCGTCAGCGTCGCCGCCGTGACTCGCGAGCCGAGGAGGATGATCGCGTCGTAGCCCGCGATCAGCTCCGGCGTCAGCTCGGGCGCCCGGTCCGGCAGGAACTCCCACGCCACGCCCGGCGCGGCATCGAGCAGATCGAGCCGGATATCGCCCAGGCCAACCGTGCCATCCGATTTCAGAAAATCGCGGGTCAAACCTACGCGGAACGGCACGCGGCTCTCCTCATCACGCTTTCGGCTCGGGCCATGCCGGCGAGACCACGCGGACCGCCTGTCACGGATGATACCCGAACGATCGCCGAGCGACGCGGCGGGATCGAGCCGGCCGGATGCGGTCTATCGCGGCGGCGGCGGGCCGCAGACGCCCCGCACGCAGCGACCGCCGTCGCAGCTGTTGCCGCACTTGCCACAGTGAGCTGGGCTCGACCGCAGGTCGGCGCAGGTGCCGTTGCAGTTGACCGTTCCGGTGGGGCAGCATTTTCCGTTTGAGCAGTGCGTGATGGTCGGGACGTTCGGGCACCGCTTGTTGCATTCACCGCAGTGGTTATCGCTGGTTTGGAGGTTCGTGCAGCGGCCCCCGCAGTTGACGGTCCCCTTCGGACAGCAGAGGCCGCGGGAGCAGAAGCTGCCTCGGCCGCAGGCGTTGTTACACCGGCCGCAGTGGGTGTTGCTGGTTTGGGTGTTGGCACACGTCCTCCCGTTGCAACAGGTCGCGTTGCAGCAGGTCCCATTGCAGCAGGAGAGGTTGCGGCCGCCTACCCGGCAGCAGAGGCGGTTGCCGCACGAGGCGCCGGCGGCGGCACAGGCAAAGCAGCACCCTTGCTGGCATCGGGTTCCCGCGCGGGGACAATCGGCGTCGGAATTGCATGCCTCGGCCCCGCCTGAACAGGCCGCCAGGGTGGGACGGCCTCCCAGAATCGTGGCGATGGCGCCGAGCGCCCCGCCGAGGAGGCCACTCAGCGTTCGGCGCCGGCTGGTCTCGGCGGTCAGAGCTTTGGTGATGGCGTCGAACCGGTTGCCGTCCATGCGATTCCTCCTTGGTGCATTGCGGCACGCGCCGCCGGGCCGGGATGTGGCCGCCCGCCGGAGTGAAGGGGGCCGATCCGATCATGTTAGGGCCGCCGCGAAGGGCGGATCCGCTCTCATCCGGCGCCGAATACCCACTCGGCGCATCGGCCGGAGTTATCCAATTCGGGCAACCCGCGCGGCAGTGCGATGGGTCGTCAGTACCCAGGTCGAACGGCACCCAGATCAGCCGGCCAGGTTCGCGTCCGGTGGGAGCCCGATTAGCATTTCTTGACACAGAATTTCTTACCCCGGCCACAGCAGGCGGGTCCGCCCGACGAGCAGACGTAGCCGCGGGGACAGTGGCGGTCGCGCCGGCAGCGCCGATCGCAGTTGATGCTGCGGCCGTTCCCGCAGACGGTGCCGCCCTCTTGGCGGCGGTAGCAGAAACAGCGCGGGCTACCGCCGCAATTCGGCGAGCCGGTCCCGTCGCACTGGTCCTGGCCGCGGCACCGTCCGGCGGCGGCTTCGTCACTCCGCTGGAAGGCGACGACCCCGGCGACCGCGGTGCCGAGGAGTCCTTGGACCACCCCGCGCCGGGAGCCGGCGGTGCTCCAATGGCGGGCGAACCGATCGAACCGCGAGCCGTCCATCTTCGTTTCCTCCTCGTCCGGGCCGGGCTCTCTCGGCCCGGACATTCAGCGATCTGCCGGCACGGACGTCCACCTGATACGGAATCCGGCTGATTAGCCCATCTCTGGATCTTGCCGGAATCGGCCCCCGCCATTACTGCCACCGCCCAAAGGGTGCCCGGCCAGCCTAGGGGAGCAAAGCTGCAATGTTGATTCGGATTCCGTATTCGTTACGGCGGTCCCACCAACAAAGGCCGGATCTGATCACATCATGCGCCACCCGGCCGAGCGGGGCATCGGTCAAAGTTACCCAATTCGGGCAACGGACACCGCGAACGCTGGTGTGGGTATAAAGTACCAAGTTGGGTGGAGGGCATCACCGTCCGTCTCCGCGGCACAGGCGTCTGGGTCAGTCAGACGACGAGACAGGCGGACACCAGATGG
>JACCYK010000323.1 GCA_013696525.1 Chloroflexia bacterium | reverse complement strand
GGAGGACACGGAGCAGGCTGGGCGGAATGTCCAGGGCTGGTTCGTCGCCGACCACGAATTTCACGGCATCGCTCTGAGCGGCCTGCAACGCCCGCGCGATGCGCGTTAGCGATTGTTGCTCCCCGGTTGGGGCAGCAATTGGATCACGATCGGGTTTGGCTATTGGGCCATGAGCGGTAGCGGCGGCCTTCTGGTCCGTTGGCACATTTGTGGAAACCATGACGAGTCCTTGAACGGTCACGAACGAGAACGGGCGGACTGGCGTAGGAGCGATAGTACCGCATCGCGGATGACCAATCGAGACAGGAGATCCCGGCTAGCGGCGGGTCCAGGCGTCCGGCGCTTCAAGCAGGGCGCGGACCTCGGCTGGCAACTCGCCGTCGCGGACATCCTGGATGGTGACCGCTTCCAACACCACGCGCATGCTGGCCCGCAAGGCGATCCAAACTTCGCGCAGGGCGACCGCCGACCCGCCATACTCGATCGTCTCCGGGCTGAGGCCGCGGACGTTGGCCAGCGGGCCGTCTACCACCCGGATCACATCGGCCAGCGTGATCTCCCGGGCGTCGCGGCCCAGCCGGTAGCCGCCGACCTGCCCCCGCTGGCTGATGACCAGCCCGGCGTGCCGCAGATCGAGCAGGATGTTCTCGAGGAATTTCAGGGGAATGCCCTGCGCCTGGGAAATCGCTTCCGCCTTCACGGGCCCCGGTCCGGCGTTGGTCAGCTCTGTCAGCGCCCGGAGCGCGTAATCGACTTTGGCGTTTACCTGCACGGGGGCCGACCCCTTTTCACCAGAGACAGTCCACAATATCGACAGGATTGATTGTAACACCCTGTCCGGCCCGGTCCCCGCCACGACGAGGCCGCGTCGGCGATAATCACGGCCGATCCGGTTGCGGCGCCCGGTCCCCAATCCCGGTGCCGGCCACGACGAGATCATCACCAAGGAGTCGGGGGATGCCGAGCGCCAAGGCCAAGAAGTTCCAAGCGTTGCGCGAAGCCCGCGGGCTGTCCACCGCCGAGCTGAGCCGCCGCCTCGGGGTGGACGATGCCATGGTCCAGGGCTGGGAGAACGACGAAGGCGAGCCCGGTGACGAGCATCTGCGGACCCTGGCCGACGCCTTTGGCGTCTCCCAGGACGAGTTGCGACGAGAACGCGACGCTGATCACCATCCCCACGAGAAATGGTGACGTGAACCGCGGGATTCCCCGCCGCCTGCCGCCGGATCAGGCGGAATCGGGCGTTTCCCACTCCGAATCGTCGGTGTCCGCGAGGAGGATGGCGCCTCGATCAAGGCTTGGCTGGACCCGATGCGCGATCGGGTCAGCCCCCTCGGTCAGGGATCGCTCGTGGCCGACATGCGGGGAAACAGCCGCGTAGTCCGCGGGGTGCATCACGAGGAAGCGCGGCGGATCGCGGTAGACGGTCACATACTCATGGACCGCGGCCGCGATCTCTTCGCTCCGCCGCCGCGGGTCCTCGCTCGTGAGCGTCACCGTGAGCAGCTTCGGCTCAGCTCCGGCGGCGGCTGGTGATTCCGTCATGCTCGGCTCCTGACGCGGGTCACACGATCATCATCGTTGCCGGCGGCCATGCAAGAGCTATGCCTGGTGAGACCCACGCGCCACGATGCATGTGGCGCGGACCGGTATCCGGTCAGGTTTCCCCGGCGGTCCTGGGGCCGTCCGGCCGTTCCCCCCAAATCCCGTCAGCAGGCGGTTTCCGCGTCGCCGGCAAGGCCGTCTTGTAGCCTTCACTTCACTCGGCATGCGTCCGTTCGGGCAAACCTGGCACGTTCCATGCGCTACTGGCATGGGGCAACCGAGGTTGCGATTCGTCTCTCCCATGATATTCGCCACGGATCAAGGAGTACGAACCATGGTTATGAATGATCCTCGCGTGACGGTAGCCGAAGGTGACGAGGTCTACGGCTCGGACGGTGACAAGCTGGGCAAGGTTGTTGCCGCGAATAACGAGTACATTGTGGTCGAGAAGGGCTGGTTCTTCCCCACCGACTACTACATCCCGTTGAGCGCGGTCAGCACCTACGACGACGGCAAGATCTACCTCAACGTCGAGAAGGACGTGGCCCTCAACCAGGGTTGGGATCAGCAGCCGACCTTCGTCGAGGGCGAGACCGTGACCACCACCGCGGTCACCGATACCGCCTATGTGGACGAGACCGTGCCCGCGGCCCCGGCCCGGACGGCCGGCGACGTCGATACCACGACAATGACCGACGACACCCTCACCGTGCAGGCGTTCGAGGAGGAGTTGACGGCGACCAAGACGAAGCGGGAGGTCGGCGGTGCCCGCATCGAGAAGAATGTCGTGAGCGAAGAGCGCGTGCTTGAGGTGCCGGTCACGGAAGAGCGGCTCAAGGTGGTCCGCCGGACCGTTGACCGTGATGTCACCGCCGCCGACGCGAACAACGCCTTTGAAGAAGTCATCGTCGACGTCCCGCTCTCCGTCGAGGATGTTCAGGTCGACAAGCGGGTTCGCGTCGGCGAGGAAGTCGTCATCCAGAAGGAAGACGTTCAGCGCACCGAGCAAGTTCGCGGCACCGTCCGCCGTGAGGACATCACCGTGACCGAGGCCGCCGAGGGCGCCGTGGTCAACGATCGGGACCGCAACGTCAATCCGTAGCGCATGACCGTTTGGCCCGATCGGCTAAGCGATCGCCGCCCGACACCGTCACGGCACACGTTGCCGTGACGGTG
>JACCYK010000289.1 GCA_013696525.1 Chloroflexia bacterium | reverse complement strand
CCAACCGTCCGGTCTATTTCATCTCCTCGAACACGCACTCGATCGTGAACGTGCTCTCCGGCGTGGTGCGACGCCGGAAGGACGAGGTCTCGGCCTTTATCCGCGAGCAGGGAGCGCCGGAGCTGCTGGACGAGCTGGCCCGCTTGGAGGCGGGTGAAAGCCGTTCGCCCTGGGATAACCTGCTCTACTTCGCCGGCCGGTCCTACTTCACCGGGCCAGACCGGGGCAAGCACCGGCAGCGGCGCACGGACGAGGAGCGATCGGTCGGGATTCATCATTTGGAGCCGCGGGGGGCGGTTGACGTGGGGATCCAGATCATCGAGCTGGCCAAGCTCGATCCAGCATGTTTCGACCCCAGGCTAACCGTCAACCCGGAGCCCGGCAGCGAACCGCTCGATCCCCGCGGCTCGGATGCCATCATTGTCAACGTGAACTATCCGCTGGGGCTCGCCGCCTACCACATCATGACCCAAGTGGGCATGAGCCTCGATCTCCTGCGCGGCATCTACATCCTCGGCAAGGCGGCAACGCTTAACGGCCGCATCGGTGACGTGATGATTGCCGATGTCGTGTACGACGAGCACTCCGGCAACACGTACTGGTTCGACAACTGCTTCCGCTACGCGGACCTGGCGCCATTCCTGGTCTATGGCGCGGCGCTCGACAACCAGCGGGCGGTCACGGTGAAGGGCACCTACCTCCAGAATCAAGGGTACCTCGACTTTTACTATCGGGAGAATTACACCGTGGTCGAGATGGAGGCCGGACCCTACCTCGATGCCATCTATGAAGATGTCTTCCTTCGCCGCTACCCGGCGGAGGAAGCGATCAACCTCCGGCTGAATGCTCCCGGCATGATGGACCTGGGGATCATCCACTACGCATCGGATACTCCCTATACCCGGGCCCAGACCCTCGGCGCCCGCGGTCTGTCGTATCACGGCATGGACTCGACCTACGCCTCGACCATCGCGATCCTCCGCCGCGTGTTCAAGCAAGCCATCGCCGCCACCGCCACTCCGGCGCTCGACCTCGCCAGCCGCTGATGCCTGCACGCGAAAGCGCCGGACGATCAGCGGCGACCTCGCCGGCGGGGTCGCATGACCCGGCCAGACCGTCGTACGTCGCCTACCACCGCGTACGGTTCAGCGAAGTGGACGCGCTCGGCCACGTCAACAATGCGATCTATATCAACTATCTCGAGCAGACCGCGATCGACCATGCCGCCGCGCTGGGTCTGGATCAGGAACGCCTGGCCGCGCTGGGGGGCGTCTTCATTGTCCGGCGCCACGAGATTGACTACCTTCAACCGGCGGTTGCTGGTGATTACCTGCGCGTCCTGACGTGGATCGGCGACCTGCGCGGCGCCCGGGCGGTTCGGTTCTATGAGATCCGGCGGTCGGCGGTCAGTCCCACGCTCAAATGGCCGCTTTCGGATCGGATGCTGGAGTGCCGCGAGCAGCTACCGGCAAGTGGTGCCGTCTTCCTCCGCGCTCGTACCGATTGGGCATTCGTCGACAACCGAACGGGCCGACCGCGCCGGATGCCGGCAGAGCTGCTTGCCGTCGTCAATCGCGACTGAGTGGACACGCTGGTAGGCGGCGGCGCCACCCGCCGCGCTGGTGGACGGGATCAGGCGCGACCGCGATCGCTATACTGGAAGGTAAGAACGCGGCGGTTGCCGGCGCGGTATGTTTCGCGACGAAACGGACAAGGTATGACATCGGCATCACCAGGCTCCGCCTCGGCTCTGGCACAACGAAAAGACGTGGGCAAGATCCTCCTCGTCGACGATGAGCCGTCCCTGATCGAGGCGGTCGGCTACGTGCTGCGGCGGGAAGGGTACACCGTCACCATCGCCACCACCGGCCCAGCGGCGCTGACGGCGGCGCGGGCGGTGGAGCCCGATCTGATCGTGCTCGATGTCATGCTACCGGGGCTGGATGGGTTGCAAGTCTGCCGGGAGTTGCGGGCCGAGTCGACCGTCCCGATCTTGCTCCTGTCGGCCAAAGGTGAAGAGGTCGATCGCGTCATCGGGCTCGAGATCGGGGCGGATGATTATCTTGCTAAACCATTTGCCATGCGGGAGCTACTGGCGCGGGTGCGAGCGATGTTGCGGCGATTCCGGATGGCGCCAACCGCGGCCAGTGCCGAATCCGCCGCCCTCGACGGCCGTTGGGCCGGTTCGCTCGGCGCGGCGGGAGTGATCGAAGCCGGCGACCTCACGATTGACGCCGCCCGGCGGCGAGTCACGATCGCGAAGACCGAGATTGCGCTCAAGCCGAAGGAATTCGACCTGCTGTTTCACTTGGCGCAACACCCCGGCATCGTGCATTCGCGCGATGTCTTGCTCCGCCGGGTTTGGGGCTACGATTTTCCGGTTGACACAAGAACGGTCGACGTACATGTCCGCTGGCTGCGGCAGAAGATCGAGCTCGATCCCAGCCAGCCGCAACGGATCGAGACGGTGCGCGGGGTTGGGTATCGATTTGTCAGACAAGATGACCCCACAACCAGCGACGGACCATGATGACGCGGCCGCCGCCGCCCCGCGGACCGAACCCCCGCCATTGAGTGCCGGCGGCCGCGCCTTCCGGTTGTTCCCGGCGACGCTGGCGGGACGACTCGCGCTGACCTATGTCGCGGTCGTTATCGTGGTGATGGCGGCGCTGGGCCAATACCTGTCGCTGACCGCTCGCGATTTCTACGTTTCCGGGTTAATGACCGGGCTCCGAAATGAAGCGATGCTTATCAGCACGATCCTCAGCGGCTCGAATGGCGCGGGTCCCACGGTTGAAGCGTTCGATGCGATGGCGAAAGAGCTGGGCGCTCAGCTTAGTAGCCGGATCACCATCATCGACCGCGACGGCACGGTGCTGGGCGACTCGTTAACGGCGCCGGGCGAGCTGGAGAACCACCGGGATCGGCCGGAAATCGTGGCGGCAATGCGGAACGAGATCGGGGTATCGACCCGCTGGAGCAACACCCTCAACGACGATTTCATCTATCTCGCCGACGCCGGCGCCGATTCACCGTGGATTGTCCGGGTCGGCGTGCCGACGAGCGATGTCGATGCGGCGGTCGCCCCGATCGAGACGGTGCGCGGGGTTGGGTATCGATTTGTCAGACAAGATGACCCCACAACCAGCGACGGACCATGATGACGCGGCCGCCGCCGCCGCCCCGCGGACCGAACCCCCGCCATTGAGTGCCGGCGGC
>JACCYK010000273.1 GCA_013696525.1 Chloroflexia bacterium | reverse complement strand
GCCGCCGGCCCTTCCTCGATCGCGAACGGGACATCGGCCGGCCCCAGGCCGGCTCCCGCCAGGTCGATCTCGGCCCGAGCGTACCCGCCCGTGAACAGCGGCGCGATCGGCAGCTCGATCGTGAGCGGGCCCGTCGCCAGCGCCCACTCCCGCGCTTCGATGCTGGTCGCGGCCACCCCGAGCACGAGCGACTCCCACCGCGCGAGGGCGACGACCGGCATCCCCACGTCCTCGCCGAGAACCGCCGGTTGACCCTCCAGGCCGATCAGGCTGAGGCTGCCCGCTGGCCCCGAGGCGGTCAAGGCGGCGGCACCGCCGAATTGCCCGGCCAGCAGGGCGGTCGTGCCGGCATCGACGCTGATGCCGGCGCCGGCGTTCCCCGTGTCGAGCGCCACTGGCCGGAGCTCCAGGCCGCCCGCGACATCGTCGAGGATGACGGCAAGCCCGCTCGCGGCGTCGACGGAAAGGGCGACGGGGTCCGTGAAGCCGCCGGCGACCGTGGCCGGCGTGCCCGTTGCCAGGTCGATCGCGCGTAATGTTCCGGCGGCGGTGAGCACGAGGAGGCGCGTGTCGTCGGGGTGCATCGCGGCGCCGACGACGGCCTGGCCCAGCATCGCTACCGGCGCGGCCCGCGCCCGGCCGGCCTCGTCCTTGAAGACGGAGAACACCCCGCCCGCGGCCTCCACGACGTGGAGGCTTAGGCCGTCGGGGGCGAGGACGACGGCCACGGGGTCGCCATAGCCGCTCCCGCGCACCAGATGGGTCCCGTCGACGAGCCGGTAGGAGACGACATCTCCCGCCGCCGTGCCGATCCAGACGATATTGCGCGCCGGATCGAACGTGGCGCAACGTGGTGTCGTTCCAGGCGGAAGGGGGAAGGACCAGCTTGCCATGGTTCAGATGACCTCCAGACCGCGCGTGGCCGATGCCTGAGCCGATGAGGACGGACGGGTCGCGCTCGGACTCCCGGCGGCATGGTCGGCAGCCCGGACGCGGCAGCGGGGCGGACGTGGCGGACCACAAGGCGGGTCCGCGCGATGGATTGGGCCAACTCCTGCCATCTTACACCCGTGTCGCGGCAGGTCAATCCGTCCGCACGGCCGTTCGATTCAGGAGCGAGGCGGGGCAAGGTTGCCGGCCCCCGCCTCTCACCCTGTATTTTTCGAATATAAGTCTTGCAAAATTCACTTTAACTCGCTACGGTGGAGGCCGGGCGGGATCGCCCCGGCCCAACGTGGTATCGTCCTCCCGGTGGTGAGGCCGGAGCAGGCGACCGCTGGGAGAGGACCGTGGCCCCGGATGACCGTAACCACGCGCCAGGATTTGCGAGAGGACGCCGCTCCCCCGCGATCGGTCGAACCGCCTCCAGCCGCGGGTGACGGCCCCTGGGATCCGCCCCGTCGCTTGCTGACCGCCGGCCTCCTGATGCTGGTGGCCGCCACCGCCTTCGAGGCCCTGGCCGTCGCCACTATCATGCCGGCCGTCGCCGCCGATCTTGACGGCCTCGCCCTCTATGGCTGGGCCTTCAGCGCCTTTGGTCTGGCGAACATGGTCGGCATCGTCTTTGCTGGCGGCTTTGCCGACCGGAGCGGCCCCTTCGTCCCCTTTGCCCTTGGCGTCGTGGTGCTTACCATCGGCCTGATCCTGGGCGGCGTCGCCGCCTCGATGGGGATCTTGATCTTGGCCCGCATCCTCCAAGGGTTTGCCGGCGGCTGTGTCAGCTCGATCGCCTACGTCGCGATCGGGCGGGGTTACCCGGCCGCCGCCAAGCCGAAGATGCTGGCCCTGCTCTCCAGCGCCTGGGTGGTGCCGGGCCTGATCGGTCCCGCCATCTCCGGCGTCATCACCGACCAGGTCGGCTGGCGCTGGGTCTTCCTCGCCCTGGTCCCGTTGCCGCCGCTGGCCGCCGCCATGGTCGTTCCCGGCCTCCGCCAAATCCCGGCTGGTCAGGTGACCATGAATGCCCTGGTTCGTATCCGCCGCGCGGTTCAGCTCGCGCTCGGGGCCGGCCTCTTCTTGGCCGGCCTGGGCTGGCGCGACCGCCTGACGCTCAACCGCCCGGTCGGCCTTCCGTTCCAGCTCGATCTCGCGGCGCCGCTGGTGGCGGTGATGATGGTGCTCGGCGGCGTCCTCATCGCCATCCCCGCCCTGCGCGCCCTCTTGCCGCCCGGCACGTTGCGGGCGGCGGCCGGGTTGCCGGCGGCGGTGGCGACGATGGGCCTGCTTAATGTCGGCTTCTTCGGGGTGGATGCCTTTGTCCCGCTGGCCCTGGTCGATGTCCGCGGCCAAACCATCATCTACGCCTCGCTGGCGCTGACCGGGGCCACGATCACCTGGACCATCGGCTCCTGGCTGCAAGCCCGCTTTTCCCCCACCGCCAGCCGCCGCCGCCTGATCCAAACCGGGCTCATCATCGTCTCGGTTGGCTGCGCCCTCTTCCTCCCGGTGCTGGCGCCGGCGGTGCCGGTCCTGCTCGGTCCTGTATCCTGGACCCTGGCCGGGCTGGGGATGGGACTTGCCTTCTCCACCCTCTCCCTGGTCGTGTTGGAGACCGCTCCCGCCGGCCAGGAAGGCGCCGCCGCCGCCTCGCTCCAACTGGCCAACGTCCTCGGCGGCGGCCTGGGCACCGGCATCGGCGGCGCGTTGGTCGGCTCGATCGGCGCTGGCGACGGGTTGTTGCGAACCGCGTTAACGATTCAGGAGGTCGCCATGATTGTCGTCTTGTTGGTGGCGGTCGCCGCCGCCGCCCGGTTGCCGAACCGGCCCCCGGCGTCACCGCCTCTCGCCGGCGAACCGCTGGCCGGAGCCCAACCGGCATGATTGTGTCCCCACCCCGGCGCCTCCGGGTGCTGCTCAACCCCGGTTCCGGCAGCAAGGGCGGCCTCTCGACCAACGACATCGGCGACGCCGAGGTCCGGGCCGCGATGACCCGCGCCGGTCTCGATGATGAGCTGCACCTGACCGACTCGGAGGACGACGCGGTCCGCCTCACCCGCGAGGCGGCGGATGCCGGGTATGACG
>JACCYK010000258.1 GCA_013696525.1 Chloroflexia bacterium | reverse complement strand
GCCGCCGGCGATCAGCATCGCCCAGAAGATGAACGTGCCGAAGAAGTGGGTGAACGACTCCGGCGCGATCGCCCCTTGCTGGAAGCCGAAGAGGCCGCCGGCAATCCCCATGATGATCGCGCCGAGGACAAAGCCCTGGACCTTGAATGACCTGACGTCCTTGCCACTGGCGGCGGCGGCGGCTTCGTCCTCGCGCAGGGCGCGGAGCACCCGGCCCCAGGGCGACCGGATCCCCAGCTCGACCAGGGCGTAGATCACGATCAGCAGGCCGACGACGATGGCCAGGAACAGGTACCGATAGTGCTCGGGCGCGACGAGGCTCGCCAGGGGCCGCGGAAAGCCGCCCAGGCCGCGGCTGCCGTTCACCAGCCAAGTCTCTTCGACCACGACCCGGCGCAGCACCTCGGCCGCGCCGATCAGGGCGATCGCGAGGTAGTCGTCGCGCAGGCGGAGGGTCGGCCAGGCGAGGAGGAGACCGAGGATGCCCGCCGCCGCCCCGGCGGCCAGCAAGGCGACGATGAAGGGCAGCCAATCGTTGCCGCCGAGCGCGTTGCCGAAGCCGCCGACATAGGTGACGAACTCGCCGTCGGCGGGCGCCTTGGCGACGATGCCGGCGGTGTAGGCGCCGACCATAAAGAAGGCCACGACGCCAAAGTTGAAGATGCCCGTATAGCCCCACTGGACGTTCAGCCCAACGCAGACGATGGCGAAGATTGCCATCGTGGCCACGGTCGGCGCCAAGAACCCGATCAGCGTGCTGAAGCTTCCGGTCCGCTGTAGCGGCAGGCCGACCAGCAGCAAGGTAACAAAGGCGACGATCACGATCGGCACCAGCCGGGAGGGCTTGGTCATGCCTTTGCTCCGAACAAGCCCCGCGGCCGGAAGAGAATGACCACGATCAAGACCACGAAGGCGACGCCCGTCTTGTACCCCGGCGAGATGATGCCGAGGCTGACGGAGACCTCGCCGACGACGCCGACGATCAAGCCGCCGAGGAACGCCCCGAACGGGTTGCCGATCCCGCCCAAAATCATCGCGGCAAAGATCGGCAGCAGCAAGACGAAGCCAAGCTCGGGGGTAAGCTGCGATTGCAGGGCGAGCAGAATGCCGGCGACGGCGGTCAGGCCGCCGCCGATGATCCAGGTCCAGCGGCGGGTGACGGCGGTGTCGATGCCGCTGGCGCGGGCGAGATCGGGGTTGTCGGCGGCCGCTCGCATCGTCGTGCCCAGCGTCGTCCGATAGAGGACCACGTAGGCGGCCACGGTCAGCCCGATCGCCACGACCAGGATGAAGAATTGGTCGGCGACGATCCGAGGCAGGCCGGGGATCTGGATCGTGTCCCGGATGCCGGTGGTATACCGGCGGGAGGTCGGGCCCCAAACCATCAGCATCGCGCCGCGGATCGTGATCGCGACGCCCAGCGAGGCGACCGCCAGGATGGCGGTGCCGGCGCCCATCCGCGCCAGTCGCTGGTAGACCACGCGGTCGATCGCCAGATAGACCGGGATCATCAGGAGGACGCCGATGACGAGGGCCAGGATCAGCCCGTACCCGAACGAGAACTCCCAGATGCGTTCCGTGGCGCCGGGGAGCATGGCGACATTGATTGGCAAAACGGCATCACCGTCGCCGGCCCCCAGCACGGCGCCGGCAAAGACGAGGAACGCCAGATAGGCGGCCATCATCATCGAATCGCCGTGCGCGAAATGCGGCACGTTGGTAATGCCGTAGATCATCGTCAGGCCGACGGCCGCCAGGGCGTAGAGCGTGCCGATGATAATGCCGACCACGAACTGGTCGGTCCGGGCCACCGCCGCCCAACCGCCGAGGCCGAGGATGACGATCCAGGGCGCCCAGGCGTTCAGCCACTGGCCACAGCGGACGCTGGGATCGACCGCTTCGCGTTGCCTGGTCGCCGTCGTGCTGGCCATGGTCCGCTACTCTCCCAGGTACAGGCGACGGACCTCGTCGCTGGCGAGGAGGTCGGCGGCGGGGCCGGTGAGCCGATTGATCCCGTTCGCCAGGACGTAGCCACGGTGGCTGATGGAGAGGGCCTGGCGGGCGTTCTGCTCGACCATCAAGATCGCGGTGCCGCGCCGGTTGATCTCGACCACGTTCTCGAACACGGTTTGCAGCATGATCGGCGACAGGCTGGCGGAGGGCTCGTCCAGCATCAGGAGCCGCGGCTCGAGCATCAGGGCGCGGCCGATCGCCAGGGTCTGGCGTTGACCGCCGGAAAGCCGGCTGGCGCGTTCGTTCGGCCGCTCTGCGAGAACCGGGAATAACGCGAAGACCCAGTCGATCCGCTCCGCCAGACCCGTGGCGCGAGTGAACCCGCCAATGGCCAGGTTTTCCCGGATGGTGAGGCTGGAAAAGATGTTCTCGGTTTGCGGCACATAGCCAATCCCCTGCCGGACGAGGCGCTCGGGCGGGAGGCCGGTAATGCTCGTCCCATCGAGTTGAACCTGTCCGTCCCATGTCCGGAGCAGCCCGAAGATGGCCTTCAGGACGGTCGACTTGCCGGCGCCATTGGGTCCGATGATGGTCACGATCTCGCTGGCACCGACCTCGATCGAGATGTCGCGGACGACCGGCACTTCACCGTACCCGCTCGTCAGCCCGCTCACGCTCAGCACGGGCGGCGGCGGCGGGCTCATCGAAACTGGCTCCCGAGGTAGGCATCCAGCACCGCCTCGTCGGCCTTGATCTCGTCAAAGGTGCCGCTGGCGATCGGCCGCCCCTGGCTCATCACGATCACCGGGTTGCAGAGCCGGGCCACCAGGTCCATGTCGTGCTCGACGATGACGAAGGTGACGCCGAGCTCCTGCCGCTGCTCGGTGATGAACCGGGTCAACTCGCGTAGCAGGGTCCGGTTGACCCCGGCGGCCGGCTCATCGAGGAGGACGAGGCGCGGCTTGATCATCAGGGTGCGGGCAAATTCTAGGAGCTTCTTCTGGCCGCCCGAGAGGTTCGCCGCCAGCTCATCCCGGACATGAGTCAAGTTGACATACTCGAGCACTGCCAGCGCGGTGTCGATAATGCTGTTCTCTTGGCGACCGACGCGGGTCGGGCGGGCCCAGACGTTCCAGACCTGCTCGCCGGCCTGGTCCGGGCCCGCCAAGACCAGGTTTTCCAGCACCGTCATTGTCGGGATCGGGCGCGGGATTTGGAAGGTGCGGGCCAGGCCGCGGTCGACAAGCTGGTCGGGACGCAGGCGGGTGATCGGCGCGCCATCGAGCGTGATCGCGCCGGAGTCGGCCCGGAGGGCGCCGGCGATGATGTTCAGGAGGGTCGATTTTCCCGCCCCGTTGGGGCCGATTAGGCCGGTGATGGACCCGCGTGGGATGTCGAGCGAGCAATCATCGACCGCCCGGTTGCCCCCAAACGCCTTCGCCACCGCCCGCACCCGCAGGATTGGGGTAGCCGGCCGCAAGAGGGGATCGGTGCGGTCAGATACGCTTGATTCGATGGCGACGACCAATGTCTGAGACTCCTGGACCGTGACTCACGTCCACAAGGCGGCGGAACCGTCGCCGGCATCGACGAGTTGCTCGTGGCGACCTGCACTTTACCACGGGAGCGTAGAACTCGGTTAGCCAATAGGGAAGCCGTTCCAAGGTGTGGAACGGCTTCCCTGTCTTAACGGTAGCCGGGGCTTCGACGAATTGTCCGCCGCCGACGCGTTGCTGATCCGCGTTCAGTTGCCTCAGCTCGTGGGCGTCGCCTCCGCCGCGGCGCCCGTGAGGTCAATCTCGCGGGTCTCAATGTCCACGATCTCCTCACCTTCGACCGACCACACCCTGATCGCACCCAACACCACGTCGCCGTTCTCATCGAGATCGACCGGGCCGGAGGCGCCTTCGTAATCAACGTCCTCGCCGGCGGCGAGCGCTTCCGTGGCGGCCTGCCAACCCTCGACCCCGCCGGTGAAGACGGTCCCGGGGGCGCTGGCCACCGCCTGCAGCTCACCGAGGATCGAAGCGGCATCGTTGGCGCCGGCGGCCTGGGCGGCGGCGGCGATCAGGAAGACCGCATCGTAGACTTCACGCAAGTAGGGGACCGCTTGCGCTTCGCCGTAGGCATCGGTGTAGGCATCGGTGTAGGCCGTGGACGCTTCCGATTCGGCGCCACCGGCGGCGGTCCCAATCGTGCCGGCGAACGATTCCCATCCCAGCTCGGCGAAGAGGTCTTCAGAGAGCAGACCATCGCTTAGGAGCAGGGCCGGCGGATCACCGGCTTCGATCAGCTCGCGCAAGAAGACGCCACCGCTCTCGGGGTAGCCGATGGCGATCATGACATCCGGGTTATCGGCGGTGCAGGTCGCTAGCTCGGAGGCGTAGCTGGCCTGTTCTTGCTCGTGCGGCACCTGTGCCGTCACCTCGCCGCCCTCGGCCGTGAACCGTTCGGCAAAGGCGTCGTTGAGGCCCTGGCCATAGGCGTTGTTGACATACAAGACGCAGGCGGTGGCGTACCCCTGCTCAAGCGCGAGGTCGGCGATGACCACTCCCTGAGCGGCATCGGAGATGGTCGTGCGGAAGAAGACGCCGTTGTCATTGGCCACGCTCAGGGCCGGTGAGGTCGCCGATGGCGAAATCACCGGCACCCCGGCCGGGCCGGCGACGGACTCCGCGACCGGCAACGCCTCGCCGCTACCGGCGGGACCGACGAGCGCGCTGACACCCTCAATCTCAATCAAGCGGCGCGCTTCTTCGACCGCTTGTTGGGGCGAGGTCGCGGTGTCGCCTGGAATCAGCTCAACCGGCTGGCCATTGACGCCGCCGCCCTCGTTGATCTGATTCACGGCCAGCTCGGCCGAGTTGAAGAACGCCGGGCCGAAGTCGGACAGGTCGCCCGTGATCGGAAAGAGGGTACCGATCCGCAATGGCTCATCCTGGGCCCGGACCCCGCCGAGGCTCGCGCCGAGCAAG
>JACCYK010000256.1 GCA_013696525.1 Chloroflexia bacterium | reverse complement strand
CCGGCGGCAGCGTACCTGAGCACCAAGGCCAATCAAGACAACCGCGACCACGCTGGCGTAGACTGCGGACATCTGGATCGGGGAGCGGCCGGGTGTCCGGCCGCTCCGAATGGACGTGGGAACGCGCGTGGTTGCTGCCCCGGCCCGAGCGACAAGCGAAGCACCAACCAGTGACCCAACCGATGATCGGGGCCTGAGCGCCGAGCAGCTTCGCCTCGGGTTCTTGCTGCTGGCGATCACGACCTTTGTCGCGACCTTTGCCCTCAACGCCACGCAGGCCCTCTCGCCCAACTTCTTCCGCGATGAAATCGGCATGGATGGCGCCCAGAATGGGTATCTGATCGCCATCCGGGAGGTGCCGGGCTTCCTCCTGATCTTTGTCGCCGCCGTGTTGCTGCGCCTGGGCATGGCGCGGGCGACGGCGCTCTCGCTCCTAATCATGGGGATCGGCTACGCCTTGTTTGCCTCCGCCACCTCGTTTTCCTCCCTGATTATTCCCACCCTGATCGGCAGCGTCGGCTTTCATTCCTGGTTGCAGTTGCATGACGCGCTCGGCCTCTCCCTGGCCAAGCCGGGCGAAGAGGGGAGCGTCCTCGGCCGGTTCCGCGGCATCGGCTTCGCCGGCAGCCTGGTCGCCCTCATCGTCGTCTTGGCGGTGGTCTCGGGGGTGGAGTGGCAGACCGGCAATCTGCTGGAAAATCAAGGACCGTGGCTGCGCGGCCTGCTCATCATGTCCGGGGTTGCCGCCGTCATTGGCGCGGTGGTCATCTTCCGCTTCCCGGTCTCGGACAACTCCAGGGCGGCGGCGCGGGCGGCGCCGGCGATCACCTTTCGCAAGGAGTACGGGCTCTACTACTGGCTGAGCTTCCTCGACGGCTCCCGGATGCAGATCTACTTTGCCTTCGCCCCGTTCGTGCTGGTCGAGCAGTTCGGGGTCAATGCGCGGGCGCTGATCACGCTGCTGCTCGTCTCGTCGCTGATCAACTGGCGGGCCGGGGCCTTCATCGGCAAGATGGTCGATCGCTTCGGCGAGAAGCGGATGCTGACGATCGGGTACTCGCTGCATCTGCTGGTCTTCCTCGGCTTTGCCTTCTCGCGGAACATCTGGCTGCTCTATCTGACGTATCTTGGCTACAACTTCCTCTTCCTGTTCTCGATCGGGACCACGACCTACCTGCGCAAGATCGCCCGGCGGGAGGACCTGGCGCCCAGCCTGGCGATGGGCATCTCCCTCGCCCACCTGACCGCCGTGGTGGTGCCGATCATCGGCGCCGCCCTCTGGGTGCAGCTCGGCTACCAGTTCCCCTTCCTCTTCGGCACCATTTTCATTTTCATCTCGCTCTGGCTGACCCAGAAGATCGACGTCGCCAAGCAGCGGGTGCCGGGCTCGCCGCCACTGGCGGGGATGGCGCACGAGGCGGAGCGAGAGATGGAAATCGAGCGGCCGACGCTGCCGATCGAGGACGATGGCGTGATCGGCGATACTGGGGCGATCGCGGCGAGAGACGGTCGCCGGCCTGGCGCCGGCGATGACCGAACGTAGGAGCGGGATGAAACTCTACCTGGCCGGACCGATGTTCACCGCGGCGGACGCCGCTTATAACCTGGCCCTGGCCGCCCGCTTACGCGGCCACGGCTTCGACGTCTTCTGCCCGAACGAGAACGAGCCGACGAATGACAAGACCCGGACCGACATCACGCCCCGCCTGATCTACGATGTCGATATTGCCGCCCTCGAATCGTGCCAGGTCGTCGTCTTCCACGTCAGCGAAGATTCCGGCTCAAACTGGGAGGCGGGCTACATGGATTGCCTGGCGAAACGGGTCGATCCCGACCGCTACTACGGCGTGATCGGCCTGGCCACCGATATGCGGCTGCACACCTTGCCGCACCCGGAAAAGGTCGGGGTCGAGAACCAGGCTTTCCATATCAACGCCTTGGTCGCCGGCGGCCTCCAGCGCTCGCTTGGGGTCTATCTGCGTGAGCCCGCCATGATCGAGCGTCTGATCGAGATTCGCGAGCGGCGGGAAGGGAGCGGGCATGGCGGTTGACTCGACAGAACAACCAGCGCTGCCTCGCCCGGAGATCATCAACGTCGAGGGCAATCTCGTCGCGCTCGGCCCGATCCGGCGCGACCTGGTGCCCCGCTACCAACGTTGGATGAACGATTTAGCGACGACCCAAAACCTTGGCGCGGCACCGGCGCCGATGACGCTCGAAGCTGAAACCGCCTGGTTCGAGCGGACTGCCGGCGGCGCCGCGAGTGATGTTGTCATCTTTACCGTCTACGAGCGGCGTACCTGGCGGCCGATCGGCAACGCTGACTTGCGCCAGATCGATCACCGCAACCGGTCGGCCGCGTTCGGCATCGTCATCGGCGAGGCATCCTGCCGGGGCAAGGGGTACGGCACCGAGACGGTCCGGCTGATGTTGGATATCGCCTTCACCGGGTTGAGCCTGCACAACGTGATGCTGACGGTGTTCGAGTTCAACCCCGCCGGGCGGCGCGCCTACGAAAAGGCCGGGTTCAAGGAGATCGGTCGTCGTCGCCAGTGCCGGTGGCTGGCCGGCCGCTGGTGGGACGAGATTTACATGGATTGCCTGGCGACGGAATTCGAGAGCCCGGTGCTGGGGAAGCTCCTGGCTCCGGACGGGGTGCGTACGAGCTGAGTCCGGCCGGCTCGGGCGTTGCAGTGGGTGACGAGGTCCTGGTCAACCAAGCTCGGGAATAAATCCCCGAGCTGAAGGCACAAACCATCCTGAAGGATGCTCAAACCTCCCGCCGGATGCAATTTTATGAGTGTTGAAGCCAAAATAGCGCCAATGAGCCAGCTTCAGCCGGGTTCGTGAGCTCAGCTCGGGGATTCATTCCCGGGCTTGCCTGACCGAGACGGCCTCACGCGCTACGCACCGTGGATGACCTTCGATGATCAGAGCCGGAGTTGGTTCAGCTCATCTTGGAGCGCACGCAGGGTCTTGTGTCGCTGCCGCAACTCGGCGATCAGGATCGTCCATTCCTCGGTCCGGCCGGCCGCGTCCAGCACCTGCTTGACGCGGGCCAGGTACTTGGCCGCCGCGTGGTAGTGGGCGCGCTGCCGGGCTTCGATCTGGTGGTCGGCCAGCCGCTGGTAGAGCCGGATCGCCTGGTCGGGGAAATCCTGCTCGGCCGCGGCGGCCACCCGCGCCTCGTGGCGGAGCTCCAACTGTAGCCAAAGATCGCGCCATTGCGACCTTTGCGCTCGGTCCGCGGCAAGGCGGCGATCGCTTCAGCGACCTCGTCCGCGGCCAGGTGGATGTCGATCAGCCCGAACCAGTCGCCCCGTTTGGACAGGGTCGCCAGCAACGTTGGGCGTAGGTCGGGCCATGGGGCGCCGGGCTGATCGGGGAGGAGGGCGGCCGTTTGGACCGCCTCGTAGGTCTGTCGCGACGGGGCGTTCTGGAAGCGGCGGCGAGCCAGCTCCAGCGCCCGGTCCGGCCGTCCGTGGTCGGCGTGCTGCCCCTCCAGCCAGGCACTGAGGGCGTGGTCTTGGTGGGGCTCGCGTCCTTCACGCTCCCACAGGCAGCCATCGACCAGCGTCAGCGCCTGGTCGATCCGGATCGGGTCGCCGGTGGCGATCAACCGGTCGGCAAAGCGGGTGAGGACGAAAGCGACGGTCAGCCGCCGCGCGGCCAGGCCGAGCGCTTCCTCCACCCGATCCAGGCGGAGCAGCGTGTCGGCCGCTTCCGGCCAGAGCTCGGCATTGCGATACTCGGCCAGTAAGTCCTCATCGGAGAGCCCGGCCCCGCCGCCAAGCTGAGCGAGAATCCAGATCGCGGCCCGGTTCCGCGTCTGGTGGGTAACGGCATCGCCGGCCGCCGGGGCGATCATCTGGCGCACCTGGAGGCCGATCTCGCGTTGCTCATCCGGGGTGGCGCCGCGGCCGATCGCCTCCGGTCCCTCGTTCGCCACATCGTAGCTGCCGGCCTCGAGGTCGGTCTCCCACACGAGGACGATCGCGTCGAGCAGCCGTTGCCGCTCCCTGGCCGTCAGCCGTTCACTCTCTGGTAGGTCACGCTGGGCATCGAGTGTCGCCGCCAACCCGCGGTCGCAGGCGGCCACCAGGCCAAGCAGCTCACCCTCCTCATCGTACGAGATCATCTTCTCGAACCCTCGGCGACTTCCTCGACGAAGGTGGCAAAGATGCGGAGCGCGTTTCGCCAGTCACCGGCCTGGATGTAGGCGTCACCGAGGGCGACCATGCGCTCGAGATCGGCAGACACGCCGCCGCCGTGGTAGTTGTCGTGATACCCGTGACGGTAGCCGTCCCAATGGTACTGCTCGTGGTCGGGCAAGGCGTTGGCGATTTGCCGCCGGATCGCGGCTTCGTCCAACAACTGGCCGCTGGGAACGCCGGCACCCGGCAGCGGCAATGCCAGCAGGGTCAGCACCCGATCTTCCAGGTCAGGGTCTTCGCCGAGGAGCAGCTCGAGCAGGGCGACCAGCTCCTCCCGGCTCTTGGCGGCCATCAGCTCGCTGATCGGCGGCCGGACCTCGAACGTGTCGGGCGATGCGGTCCAGGTCAGGAGCAGGGCGACGATGTGCTTGCAAAAAGCGCCCCGCGGGCAATCGCAGGACACCGTCAGCAGCGCCCCACGCTTCGCCTGATCGGCGGCCGCCAGGGTGGCCATCACCCGGTACGGCCCGCCGCTGGAGCCATGGCACTGGGTCTGCAACACGTTGTCGCGACGAATGGGATTGAAGATCCGTCCGCCGCGGGCATAGCCGCGGCCGCGGCTGAAGCTTTGCGGGTCGGTTTGCGCCTGAATGTCGTCCGCGGTCAGCGGGGCGAGCGTGCCTGGCGGTTGTTGCTCGTTCTTGGCCGCGGGCGGGGCGGCGATCGTGGCGCGGGCCATGGCAGGTACTCCTGGCGGGCCATGGCAGGTACTCCTGGCGGGCGGGGGCACGACCGGCGGATAGATTGCAACCAAGCATATCCTATCGTATTCGCGGATTCTGCCTATCATCGCCCGGCCAATCCGTTCGGCCTCCCCGCCCTGCACGGACGACCGCCTCCGGTCACGCGGTAAGGGACGGTGAGGGTGGACGTGCCCGCGGCACGGGCACGTCCGTTTCTCCTGGTCGAACCTGGTCAGCGCTTGACGGCGACGACCTCGAGGTAGTCGCTGGGGGCGACCAGCGAGCCGTCTTCCGCCCGGTTGAAGCGGCGGGCGATGTCCGTCAGGTCACGAGTAAATTGCGCTTGGTTAGCGGCGTCGATCGCCGCGAACGCTCGCTCGGTTGGCCCATAGTGGGTGAAAAAGAACTCGACGAAATGCTCCGGTGACCGGTAGCGGAAGTTGTGGCCGCGCTGGATAATGTCGAGGGTTGCGATGTCGTTTCCGAATAGTTCCCGCAGGCGGGCCTCGTCGCCCCAGCGCGATGGTGACTGCAACCCGGCCGGCGGCGGCACGTAGCGGCCGACCGTGCGCAGCATGGTGCCGACAAAGCCGTCCGGGGTCCAGTTCGCCAGGCCGATTGTGCCGCCCGGCCGGCAGACCCGGAGCAGCTCGCGGGCGGCTTGTTCCTGATTCGGGGCGAACATCACGCCGACCACGGAGAGCACGACATCAAAGGAGGCGTCAGGGTAGGGGAGGGCTTCGGCATCGCCGGGGGCAAAGGTCGCCGCCAGCCGTTCGGCCTGGGCCCGCTCCCGCGCCCGGTCGAGCAGGGCCGGCACGTAGTCGATGCCGGTGACCTCGCCGAAGCGGCGGGCGGCGGCCAGGGCGGCGTTGCCGCTGCCGGTGGCGACGTCGAGCACGCGTTGGCCGGCGCGGAGATCGCCCGCCTCGCAGAGCAGCTCGCTCATGAGTTGGAGGGTGGCGCCGACCGCCGCGTAGTCGCCGGACGACCAGATTTTCTGCTGCCGTTGCTTGATCGCGGCGAAGTCGGGGGAGACCGGCGGTTGGATCGTGGTGCTGACTGACATGGTGCGTTCCTTTCTCGCTCGTGTGGTGGGCGGACCGGGAGCCCGACCCGCCCGCGGCTTGTCTCGATTGAAAAGCAGCTCGTGGGCGGCCCTTGCTATGGAGTGGGGGTCGCCTCCATGAACATGGTGAAGGGATGGTCGGGGTCCATTAGCCCCGAGACCAAGACCACGGATGGCTCGTCACCCGCGTTGCGGGCGGTGTGGACGATGCCTTGCTCGAAGAGGGCATCGCCGGGAGTGAGGACGGTCTCCTGCCCCGCCGTGAGCAGCTCGGTGGGACCGGGCGTACTCCCGTCTCCGGCGCGGACGATCTCGGCCTCGCCCTCGATGATGGCGTAGGTGAGGGCGCCGTCGGTGACGGTGAGGACGAGGGAGCCGGGATGGGTGTGGGAGCCGATGCTGCCGCCGGGAGCGAAGGTGACGCGGAGCAGGGAGAGGCGGTAGCCGTCGGCGGCGGGGAGGCCGCTACTCAGCGGTTCGATGGTGACATCGACGGCGCCGGCCGGCACCGGCACGGGGGTGGCGTCTTGGGCGGTGGCCGCCAGCATGGGGCCGGTCGCCACGATGCTAAGGATGACGAGAACGAGCCCGAGGGCCGAGTTCACAATACGTCGCATGGAACCCTCCTACCACCGAGCGGCGGTGGCCTGTTGCATTGAGCCGTCCCGAACACTTCGGGTGCGGCCGCTCTTGTTCCCACCGGACAGGTGGCGCGCCCGGACCACGCCGCGGCACCCGGATCGTCGCCGGGGCCGTTGTGCCATTACAGCAGCCACGGCTGCCGCTGGCATCCTCAGGACTATGTGGACTAAGTATGTAGTTCGGTCGGCGCTGTCCTTTCCTTCGTCGGAGCCGTGGATCGAACCGCTTGTCGGAACGATTCGCGCCATCTGTCAACCACCCAGCCGTTTGCAGTCATCGATACAAGTCCAAAAACTGGAGCATCGGGGTGTGGTGATCTGTGCAATCCGGGAGCCGTGGCGAGATCACGTCGCGTGCAGCGTGGCTCCGCGCCCAGACCGTTCGGATCAATCCCGACGGTTCACCGCCGCGACATGCGCGCCCGGCACGGGTCATCGAGTCATCGACGAGACGGGTGGGCGCCGGGCGACTGCGGCCCTTCGTCGTGCCGTGATCGCGAGCGACACAGTCCTAGCGGAGCAGTGGCGTCGTCAGCCGCGTGCGTCCCCGGTCAGCGCTACTGCCGGTGAGGCCGTCGCAGTTCCCCTGCACGCGGGCGTTGCCGTTGCTCTCCGGTTGTAATTCGCAATTGCAGTTGGGGCCTCTGCCGTCGATGCAGACAAAGCCCGGGTCGCGGTCCGCGTTGCTCGTGCAGTCCGAGCAGGTGCCACCCACAAGATCCGAGCAGCGGGCGGCGCCCTCGACGTCCGTGACGCACAGGCAAACGGACTTCACGAGGTCGCCGCCGCGGATGCGGGGATCATTGGGGACGGTGGGCGGGCCGCCACAGATGTTCTGGCCGACCTTGCAGCCGAGCGTGCTCCGGCACTTACTGTTCTTGCACTTGTTGCTCCCCTCGCACTTCTTGTCGTTCCTGAGATTGACGCACTTGTCGCCGCATTGCTTCAGCCGGCCCTTACACTCGCCCTTGCCCTCCTTGTCGTTATTCCCTCCTTTGCAGGTGGCGCCGTCGCAACACTTCTTGTTCTTGGGACCGTCGCCGCCCTTCTTCCCTGGCTTCACCCAGGCGGCCGCGACGTCCTCGACGCCGGCCAGGCCGAGCAGCCCCGCGATCGCACTGCCGGCCGCCCCGAGCAGGGCGTGGCGCCGGGTCTGGCCAGTCGCCAGAGCGCGCGTGATGCCATCGAAGCGTGATCCGTCCATCGTATGCCTTCCATTGCTAAGCTCGACTGAGCGATCGGAAACAAGGCTGTTGCGACCGGCCGCCGCGGCAACAACTGGGCGCACCAACCGTGCTCGGCTACCTCGCGCCCGCGGCGTCCGGCCGTACGGGGCAGCGGTTGGAACGACCCATTTCAAGGCTGGAGCCAGGATTGATCGTTGTGGGCAACCATTGCTCAGGTGAACGGTGCGATCATCTGGTCCTCCTGCGATCCTGTTCCGCGTTCGGCACCACCA
>JACCYK010000242.1 GCA_013696525.1 Chloroflexia bacterium | reverse complement strand
GTCCCGGACCATCTGCAAAAATGCGTCTTCGAGCAGGAGATCCTGCCGAACCTAACGCCGGGCAAGACGATCATGTTCGCCCATGGCTTCAACATCCATTTTGGCGCGGTGAGCCCTCCGGCGGGCGTTGACGTCTCGATGATCGCGCCGAAGAGCCCTGGTCATCGCCTCCGCGAGCTCTATCAGGAAGGTGTCGGTGTCCCGGCCCTCGTCGCTATACATCAAGATGCCAGCGGCACGGCCATGGATGTGGCGCTCGCCTACGCGAAGGGCTTGGGCTCGTTGCGAGCCGGCGTGATCGAGACGACGTTTAAAGAAGAGACGGAGACTGATCTCTTTGGCGAGCAGGCGGTTCTTTGCGGCGGCGCCAGCGCCTTGGTCGAGGCCGGCTTCGACACGCTGGTGAAGGCCGGATACCAGCCGGAGATCGCGTATTTCGAGTGCTTGCACGAGTTGAAGCTGATCGTGGACCTGATGTACGAGGGTGGCCTGAAGTATATGCGGTACTCGGTGAGTGACACCGCCGAATACGGTGACTATACGGCCGGGCCGAAGATCGTTGACGACCATGTGCGCGAGCGGATGCAAGAGCTCCTCAATCGAATCCAAGACGGGTCGTTCGCCAAGGAATGGCTGGCCGTGAACGCGAATGGTCGGCAGGGCTTCCTGGATATGCGGACCGCGCACGAAGAGAGCGAACTAGAGACGGTCGGCGCCGATCTACGGAGCATGATGACCTGGTTGCGAAAAGGCAAGCCGGCGGCGGCAACCTCGTAGCGATCTCAGCTGAGGAGTACAGGCGTGATGGCCGATCCAGACGTAACCCAAGCCGTTGCCGAGAACCGCATCTTTGTGTTCGACACGACGTTGCGCGATGGTGAGCAGTCCCCGGGCGCCACCTTGACCGCCGACGAGAAGCTCGAGATCGCGGACGCCCTGGTCGGCCTCGGCGTCGACATCATCGAGGCGGGTTTTCCGGCGGCTTCACCGGGAGACTTCGAGGCGGTTCGCTCGATCGCGAGGCGAGCGCGGGGCGTCACGGTGGCGGGGCTGGCCCGCTGCCATGCAAGCGACATCGAGCGAACGGCCCAGGCGGTTCATGGCGCGGAGGCGCCTCGGATTCACACCTTCATCGCCACGTCCGATATTCACATGCGGCACAAACTCCGAGTCAGCCGATCCGAGCTGCTGGGGCGGGTCGAGGCCATGGTCCGCCTGGCCAAGGGATTCACGAGCGACGTCGAATTCTCAGCCGAGGATGCGACGCGCTCCGATTGGGATTTCCTGGTTCAAGTGTTCACGGCAGCCATCGAAGCGGGAGCGACGACGCTCAATGTACCGGACACGGTGGGCTACACAACGCCGAATGAGTACGCGGCATTGATGGACCACCTCCGGGCTCAGGTTCCCGGTATCGAGGACGTCATCATTTCGGTCCATTGCCACGACGACCTGGGAATGGCAACGGCAAACACGCTGGCGGCGGTCGCCGCCGGCGCGCGCCAGGTCGAGGTCACGATCAATGGCATCGGCGAGCGGGCTGGCAACACGGCGCTGGAAGAAGTCGTCATGGCATTGGCGACCCGGGCCGGCGAGTTCGGGACGGGCCAAACGCGGATCCGGACCGAGCGGTTGGTGCCGGCTAGCCGGTTGGTGAGCACGCTGACCGGGGTGCCGGTGCAACCGAACAAAGCGATCGTCGGCGCCAATGCGTTTGCCCACGAGGCGGGGATTCACCAAGACGGGGTGTTGAAGGAGCGGACGACCTACGAGATCATGAACCCGACCGATGTGGGCTGGGAAGGCACCAAGCTCGTGCTCGGCAAGCACTCGGGACGGGCCGGATTTCGCAACACGTTGCAAGAGGCTGGTCTTCGCCTCGATGAAGATCAACTCAACGAGGCGTATGAGCGGTTCTTGGTCCTAGCTGATCGTAAGAAAACGGTGACCGCGGCCGACTTGATCGCCCTGGTCAGTGATCAGATTTCCACCGAAGACGCAACCTTACATCTCCTGCGGTGGAACGCCAGCATTGGTAGTGGCGGCGCGGCGACCGCCAGCGCGGTCGTCTCC
>JACCYK010000220.1 GCA_013696525.1 Chloroflexia bacterium | reverse complement strand
GAGTGCAACTGCAACAGCCGGTCGAGTACCGGGAGGAACGATCCCGGTTCGGGGGCACGATCGCGGCGCGCAACCAGCGGTTTATCCTCCTTTGCCTCCTGCCGGCATCGTTGGCCCTGCTCGCGGTGATCGCCTATCCCCTTTTCTACGGCTTCTTCCTCAGTCTGACCGATGCCAACCCGCTTTCGTTGGAGCAAGAGTTCATTGGCTTCACGAACTACCGCGACATTCTCGGCGACAGCGTGTATCAGAACAGCCTTTGGCTGACGATCCGTTTCACCGCGGTCATCATCGCCATTGAGTTTCCGCTGGCAATGATCCTCGCTCTCTTGTTGAACGAGCCGATCCGGGGCCGTGCCATCTATCGGGCCATGCTACTCATCCCCTGGGTCATGCCGAACGTCGTGGCGGCTATTATTTGGGGTTGGCTGTACTCGCCCGATTTCGGGTTACTCAACTTCGCGCTGGCCGAGCTGCGCCTGATCGATACGTACCTCAGCTTCACCGGCGACCCCAACCGGGCGTTACCGGCGGTCATCGCGGTTTCGGTCTGGAAGGGGCTCCCGTTCTCCACCGTCGTCTTACTGGCCGGCTTGCAAGCGGTGCCGGCTGATCTCTATGAAGCGGCGCGGGTCGACGGCGCGAACGCTTGGCAGCGCTTCCGCGACATCACGGTTCCGGGTATGCTGCCGATCATCGTCATTGTCCTCGTCCTGCGGGCGGTCTGGAGCTTCAACTCGTTCGATCTCGTGTACGTCCTCACCGGTGGCGGACCGGGCTGGGCGACGCAACTGCTGTCGATTTATGTCTATTTGACGTCGTTCCAGTATCAGCAGCTAGGATACGGGGCGGCGATGGCGGTGACGATGCTGGTCGTCCTGGCGATCCCGGTGGCGATTTTCGTCCGCCGCACCCTACCGCGAGAAGCGTAACGCTATGGCAATGACCGCCCGGGCCCGGCGCCGTCGAATCGGATTTCTGCGATCAGCCGCCGTGCATCTGACGCTCAGCGCAACGATGCTGCTCCTGATCGTGCCGTTCCTCTGGCTGCTCTCGACGTCGTTCAAACTGCCGGAGGATGTCTTCACCAAGACTCCCGCCATGATTCCGCCCAACCCGACGTTTGCCAACTACGCTTACGTGCTGACCGAGACCATGGTGCCGCGTTACTTCCTCAACAGCCTGGTCGTCGCCAGCGCCACCGCCATCATCGGCACCGCGATTACCAGCCTTGCCGCTTACGCCCTCTCGCGCTTCCAGTTCCGGGGCAAACTCGGCTACATGACGATGCTCTTGGCAACCCAGATGTTCCCGGCCGCCCTCTTTCTTGCCCCGCTCTACATCGTGCTACGCTCCTATGGGCTGATCAATTCGCTCTTGGGTCTGATCGTCGCCTACAGCACGTTCGTCATTCCGTTTTGCACCTGGATGCTGAAAGGCTATTTCGACGGCATCCCGGCCGACCTAGAGGAGGCGGCGATGGTCGATGGCGCCTCGCGGCTGGCGGCGCTCCGGCAGATCATCTTGCCGCTGGCGGCGCCTGGACTGGCGACCGCGGTGCTGTTCGCGTTTCTGTTGGGCTGGCAAGAGTTTCTCTTCGCTATTGCCTTCGTCCAGTCCGATCAATGGCGCACGCTACCGGTCGGCATCGCCTTGATGGACTCCATGTATGGCGTCTCGTACACGTATCTGATGGCAGCGGCGGTGATCGTGACGATCCCGGTCGTGATCCTCTTCGCCTTCCTCCAACGGTATCTGATTCGTGGCTTGACGGCGGGCGCCGTCAAAGGTTAGGCAACCAGCGTTAGGGAGCGATTTGATGTCTCAGTTCGGTTCGGCGAGGGCGGCCATATTCCGGGGCACGGAGCGCGCCTTCGATATCGTCGAGCAGCCGGTGCATGATCCGGCGCCGGAGCGGCTCCTGCTACGCACCGAGCTCACCGGGATTTGCGGCACCGATGTTCACCTGTATGAAACCGGTCAGCCGGAACCAATGGCCCTCGGGCATGAGATTGCCGGCACCATCGTCGCGATCGGCGACGGCCTGGCGACCGACTTCACCGGCCGCCCGATCGTGATCGGCGATCTGATCGTTCCCCATCCCGGCACGCCGAACGGCGCCTATGGCTTCCGGACGAATCCGGCTCAGGGGCCGCCCTTTCTCACCGGCGGCTTTGGACAGTACCTCTCGCTCGCCCACGGTGGAACCTCGTTCTTCAAAGTCGAGGCGCCGCCGGGGGTGGCGGTGCTGCTGGAGCCGCTCTCGATCGGCGTTCACGCGGTCGAGCGCTCCCGGATCGAGCTTGGCGACACGGTCGTGGTCCAAGGAACAGGGGCCATTGGCCTCCTCACGATCTACGTCGCCAAGCAAGCCGGAGCCGGCACCGTGATCGCCGTGGGCGGTCCGAAAGGGCGGCTGGCGGCGGCGACCGCGTTGGGGGCCGATACGGTGATCGACATTGCCGAGATTCCCGATGCCGCGGCGCGGGTAGACCGGGTGCGATCACTGACTCCGAACGGAATGGGGGCGGACATCGTTTATGAATGTGCCGGGGTCAAGTCGGCAATCGTCGAGGGCATCGAG
>JACCYK010000216.1 GCA_013696525.1 Chloroflexia bacterium | reverse complement strand
CGCGCGCCCAGCGGCGGCCCAGGGCGAAGAGGTCTACATCATCACCGAGACCACGGTCGCCGATACCGGCTCGATGGAAGCGACCGCCATCTACAACGAGGCGAACGCGGGTGAGCCGCAAATCGTGCTCGAACCGACGCCGCCCGGCTGGGAATCGAAGGTGCTGCCCCAAATCCAGGATGGCGAGGTGCGGTGGAGCGGCAGTGGCTATATCCCCTATTTCGACCAGTTCCGGACGGTCCGCTCCGGCCTCGCCGCCCCCTTGGAGGAGTACCTGGCGGCCAGCGACCTGCCCTGGGGCCAGGAGCAGGCCGAGCTCTACTTCACGCCCCGCATCTATGAGGGGTTGCTGCTCGACGGCGTCCAGTACTACCTGCCGATGAAGGTCAATGTCCACATGGCGGGCTGGCGCCAGGACTACCTGGAGGCGGCCGGCTACGAGACGATGCCGGCCACCTGGGACGAGGTCGACGAGATGTTGCCGCGGATCCGGGAGGCGATGGCGGCGGAAGAAGTGATCCCCTTCTCGATCGCCCGCGACCTGTGGCGCTCGATCGGCACCGGGGCCTCGACCTTCATGGCCGAGCCGCTCGACGAGCAGGGCGTGTTCAAGATCGAAAGCCCAGAGTGGCTCGACATGATCGGGCTATTCAAGAAGTGGATCGACGCCGGCGACGCCCGGTTCGATACGCAGGATATCGCCGTCGATGCCTGGCAACGCGGCAAGTACGCGATGTCACTGGGCTCGCACTCCTGGGTCCGGCTCGGTCGCCAGGTGTGGGGCCCGGAGCTGGTGCGGGGCGGGGTGCCGCCGCAGGCCAATGCCGAGGCGCCAAAGCGGACCTGGGCCCACATCGACTCGGCCTGCGTCTTCAACCTGGCGCCGCATGCGCAGGAAGCGACCGACTGGGCGCTGTCGATCTACGGGCCGGAGGGGGCGCCGGCCGAAACCTGGTGGAACGGGACACTGCAATTCTCCGGCTCCCCGGTCTACCAGACCTTCATTGATAGCCTGGTGACGCCGAATACCGAAATCGCCGAAATTGGCGAGGTGCTGGCCTTGCTGCCGGATAGCCACATCAACACCGTGGCCCAGGCAAATGGGTTCAACACCTGCCAATTGCTGATGCCGGAGTTCCTAGATCGCTACTTCTCTGGCGAGCTATCGGCGGAGGAAGCGATGGCCGAGCTGCGAACCGCGATCAACGACGAGCTGGCGGACCAGCAAGCGTGATGAGACGATGAGGTGGCGCGTTTGGGGGCGCCACCTCACGTTCATTTGTAGGGGCGCCGCTTCGTTGCTCAAGCCGCCCTCGCGGGATCGCCAACGTTTCGATCCGAAGGAGCAGCAGCGTGGCTCAATCCAACCCCACCGCCGCCACGACGACGACTCAGGAGCGGTCGCAAGCGGGGAATTGGTTGCAGGCGCTCCGGGGGCTGCGGCAGGAGCGGGGCGGGGAAGGGCTGGCGGGGTATCTCTTCATCGGCCCCGCGATGCTGCTCTTCCTCGTCTTCAACGCCTACCCCCTCATTCGCGGGGTGGGGATGGCGTTTTCCGACTACCGCTACCTGATCCCCGGCTACGCCCCGTTCAACGGGATCGACAACTGGCGGGAGATGTTCCAGGACGCCACCTTTTGGGCCGCCTTGCAACGCTCGCTTCTCTATATGCTCGTCTACGTCGGGTTCAGCTTCATCATGGCGCTGCTGGTGGCGGTCTTGATTACCGAGGTCAAGAGCCAGCGCGAGGCGGCGATCTACCGCGCCCTGGTCTACCTGCCGGTCGTCTTGCCGATCGCGGTCGCGGTGCTGATCTGGAAGCAGTTGCTCAGCCCGGAGTTTGGCTACCTCAACTACTTTCTACGCGAAGTTCTCTGGTTCGATTCCGTGCCCGATCTGATCCAGGATGCCCGCTTCACAGTGCCGGTCCTGGCCCTGATCTCGGTCTGGAAAGCGTGCGGCACCAGCATTCTGCTGATGCTGGTCGGGCTCTACAGCATCAACTCCGAGGTCTACGAGGCGGCCTCGCTCGATGGCGCGGGATGGTGGCGACGGCTATTGACAATCTCGATCCCGCTGCTGCGGCCGACCTTCGCCGTCATCTTCGTGCTGGGGGCCGGGGTCCTGGGCATGGTCGAGGAATCGCTCGTCTTCTTCGGCATGCTCGATGCCGGGCCTTCGGCCGCGGGGCGGGTAGTTGGCCGCTACGCCTACGAGACCGCGTTTCTCCAAGGCGACATGCGCTGGGGCTACGCGGCGGCGATGAACCTGACCGTGGGCGTGATCTCGATCGCGATCTCGCTGGTGATCTTCCGCGTCCTGCGTTCGGAGAGGCTGTCATGAGCACGCATCAGTACACCACGCCGGTGATGCCGCCCTGGCTGCGGGTCTGGACCTGGGTCCAGTCCCATCTGCTCCGGCCGCTGACCACCAGGGTCCTGCTGTGGGCGCTGCTGGCGTTTTTCTTCATCCCGATCCTGTGGACGGTGATGGCCTCGCTCAAGACCCGGATGGAGCTGTACACGATGGATCCGCACCTGTTGGTGCAGCATCCAACCCTGGCTAATTACCTCTTCGCCCTGGAGAAGATGCCCGACTTCGCCCTTCTCTATCGCAACAGCCTGATCGTCACCCTCGGCTCGGTGGTCCTGCAAACCGCGCTGGCGACGCTCGCTGGCTACGGTTTCGCCCGGCTGCGCTTTCGCGGCCGCGACCTCATTTTCTACACCCTGATCCTGTTGATCTTCGTCCCCCGCGCCGGCGGCTTGATGGCCCAATACGAGCTGATGAATTTTCTCGGCCTGCGAGACAACTTGTTCGGCCTGATCCTCGCCTTTTCGGCCGGCCTGTCGGTGCCGATCTTCATCATGCGGCAAGCCTTCCTCAGCCTGCCGCGCGATTTCGAGGACGCGGCGATGATCGACGGCTGCAACCGGTTCCAGGCGTTCTGGACGATCATGGTGCCGATGGTGACCGGGGCGATGGTGGTGGTCGCCCTGTTCGAGTTTATCCGGGTCTGGGGCGAGTACCTGTTCACGCTGACGATGATCGACGATCAGTCGAAGTTCACCCTCGGGATCGGCATGGTGCAACAGTTCTCATCGGCCACCATCGAGTTCGGCGAGTTCACCTCCTACGGCGGTCAGGCCGCCGCTTACATCATGGCGGCGGCGCCGGCGGTGCTCTTCTTCCTTGGCCTGCAACGCTGGTTCGTGCGCGGGTTGCTGACCGGGTTGAAGCTGTAGGGGAATGGATGTGTCCAACCCGAATATTGCCGGCGACGCGCTGGAATGAATTCCGCGCTGAGCCACCCAGAGGGTACCCGAAAAGTCCTTTCAGGACTGAGCACGGACGTGGTCTCGCGCGAGATTGGGTCCATCGGGAATCGCGTCCGCATGCGCAGGAATGTAGGTTGCTGCCTGAGCGATTGTTCCCGGGCTTAGTCCTGACAGGACTTTCAGGCGCTCAGCGCGGATTTCAATCCAGCGCGCCGCCGACAAACTATTTCAGTGGTTGAGTTGTCGTCGAAAGGATCTAGCGCGGGTAAGTCGGCATTTCAACAGCGTATTGCGGGGAGGAACCATCGAATGGCGCGGGTGCAACTGGCGATCGTGGGCTGCGGCGGGATGGGCCGCCGCCATCTGGCTGGCTTGGGTGAGCTGGCTAAATCGGACCTGAACAATATCGACCTGGTCGCGGTCTGCGACTTGAACGAACGAAATGCGGAGGATTTGGCGGACGAGGCGAAGGAGCTGCTCGGGCACCGGCCGGCGGTCTTCACCAGCGCCGAGCGGATGGTGAACGAGGTCGCGGGGTTGGAGGCGGCCGATTGCACGACCGATACCGGCTCGCACCACGCGGCGGCCACCGGCCTGCTCGATCTCGGGCTGCATACGCTCTGCGAGAAACCGCTGGCGCTGACGGTGCGGGGGGCGCGACAGATCATCGACGCCGCCGAGCGGAACGGGAAAAC
>JACCYK010000206.1 GCA_013696525.1 Chloroflexia bacterium | reverse complement strand
GCCTCATCCCACATCTGGGCCGCCAGCGGGTTCGCCAGCGGCAGGGCCAGCGGCGCCTTGTTCGAGAGCACGACCCGCGCCCCGCTGGCGAGGGCGCGGCCATGCAGGACGGCGGTCTCCTCCCCGGCGGCGGCATCGAGCACGATCGTCGGCCCGGCCGGGATCAGCCGCGAGATCGCTTCCGCCGGCGGCACCAGCGCCGCCCCGGCCGCCGCTTCGGTCAATCCCAGCCCGGCCTGGCGGCCGGCCACCACCGCTTGTAGGGTAGCGTCCGAAAGCCCCGCGATATCTTCCCCCGGCAGCGCCCCCCCGGTGCCGATCACCGCCCGGATGAGCACGTCGAGCCCGAGCTCCCGGCGCCAGCGCTCCCGGTTGGCGATGACCTGCCCCACCACCTCGCCGCCGACGGTGCCGATGCCGATTTGGACCAGGTTTATCCGCTTCACGGGCTCATCCTCGCTCCCTGACGATCAGGCGGCAACGGTAGCACACTCACGATTGAGCGGGCGCGGGCAGGGCGTCAAGCTCCTTGTAGGCGGGGATCACGAACATGATGAGCGGCACGAGCACATTCGCCACCGCCAACACGATCAGCGTCGTCTGGAGCCCGAGCTCTTGCAGCAGGAGCCCGTAGAGGATGATGCCCAGCGACCGGGCGCCGGCCGACAGGGAATACATGGTGCCGAAGACCCGGCCCCGTAACTGTTCCGGGATGCGCTCCTGGTAGACCGTCCGCACGATCGGGTTGGCCGGTTCCAGGAACGTCGCGTTGACCACGATCGAGCCGGCGATGACCGGCAGCGGCGGCATAGTTGGCAACGCCCAGAAGGTGAGGGCGCGGACCGTGAACCCGGTCAGAATGGTGGCCCGTCGCGGCAACCGGGCGGCCAGCGCCAGGAATAGGACGTTGCCCAGCAACGATCCCGCGGCCAGGGCCGAGAACATGACGCCGAGCGCCACCGGATCGTTGAACACCTCGTTGGCATAGACCGGCAGAATCAGGCTGTAGACCGGCTCGGCGATGAGGTTGCCGAGGGAGAACGAGAGCACCAGCCAGAACAGCAGCCGGTCCTGCCGGAGAAAGCGCAGTCCCACCCGGATCTCTTCCAGGTAACCGGTCGGCTCCTTCCCAACCTCCGCCGCAGCCGGGGCGGCGGCGCGGCCAGGAATGGCGAAGGCGATGATGGCGGCGGAGACGAGGAAGGTGATGGCATCGATCCAGAGCACGTTGGTGGTGCCGATGACGGCGATCAGGATCCCGGCCACCGGCGGCGTCAGCAACAGGGCGAGCCGGCCGACCATCATGACCGTGGCGTTGACCCGTTCCAGCCGGTAGCCGGCCAGGGGCGCCAGGGACGGGATGAGGCTCTGCCGCGCGGTGCGGCCGGGCGTATCCAGCAGTGCCCCGAGGAAGACCAGGACCAGGAGCTGCCAGAACGCCAGGCCGACCGTTTGCTGCAACAAGGGGATGAGGGCGACGGTGACGCCGCTGGCCAGGTCGGCCACGATGCTGGCCCGTTTCGGCCCCAGCCGGTCGACCACGACGCCGCCGAAGAAACCCCCGATCAGGATGGCGACGGTGCCGGCGGCGACCGCGATCCCGGCTTGGGCCGCGCTGCCGGTGGTTTGCAGCACCAGCCAGGGGATCGCCATCGCGGTCAGCAGGTTGCCGACCTCCGACACGCCGTCGGCCCCGATCAGCGCCACGAGCGGGATCCGCCGCCGTGGTTCCCGGCGTGGTGATTCGGTCACGCGGCTCATTTCCCGGCTATCCTCCAGACGGACGTTTGGGGGCCGGGGGGTCGAATTCGGTGATCGTCACGGGTGAAGGATCGACTCCGATTGGTTCGCTAATTGAGCGATTCCGGCGGCAGCGACGGGTCGCCGGCGGGCGGCGTCTCGCGGCCGCCGAGCCCGCGGGCCCGCACGCCATCGGCGATCCGCCCCGCGAGATCGGCCAATTCCGGTCCGACCCGGGTGCTGAACCGGCTCGGATCGAGCTGGCCGGGGCGCGGCAGGTGGGGCACTCCCAGCAAGGTTGGCCGGGGCAACCGGGGCAAGGTCATCGACCGGCCCTCCCAGCGCCCTCGCAGGTCCCCCAGCGAGCGGGAGAGGGTGCGTTGCAGCTCGTGCAGCTCCCGGATCTCGCGCCGGGCCGCTTCCCGTCCTTCCGGCGTCGCTTCGCCGAGCGAACGGATCCGGCGTGCTCGTTCCTCCAAGCGGCGTCGTGGCCCGATCCCGCTCAGTTCCGCCAGGGTCCGCGCCAGCACCGCCCCCAGCAGCTGCGCCGCCGCCGCCGGGTCGGCATGGGCGGCCGGCTCCGGCTCCGGCACGATCGTGTCGATCAGCCCGAGGCGAAGACACTCCGGCGCGGTCAGCGGCTGGGACCGCGACATCAGGTTTGTCGGCCCCGCCGTCGACGGCGCCTGGAGGCGGGGGCCGTCCACCGCGATCGCGCCATCGGCGGTCACGATCGCGTGTTGCAGCATCAGCCGGCGGTCACCGGCGCCCAGCGCCATGGCGCCGATGCCGCTCCCCAGGCCGGTGGTCACCGAGATGATCGGCACCGGCAGCGTGCTGCCGAGCCGCATCAGCTCGGCCACCGCCAGACCGACGCCGGGTGTGGTTGGTCCGGGCTCGGCCACCGTTCCCGCGGTGTCGATGAAGGTCAGGATCGGCAGCTCAAAGTGCCCCGCCAAGCGCATCAGGCGAATGGCCTTCTGATACCCGCTGACGCCGCTGCCGGCCGGGCCGTCGCCAGCAGGGTGCCGGTTCTGGACCACGATCGCGACCGGCGCCTGGCCCAACCGGCCCAGGCCGCAGGTCATCGCGGGATCGTCGGCGCTAATCCGGTCTCCGTGCAGCTCAATGAACTCGCTGGTCAAGCAAGCGAGGAAATCGCGGCCGGTGGGCCGTTCCGGGTGCCGCGCAAACTTGATCTGCTCCCACCGTGGCGACTGGCTGATCGCGACCGGCGGCTCGCCGCTTGGGGACGGCACGAACCGCCCGCGGTCGGCAAACAGTCCGAGCAGGATGCCAATGGTGGCCTGAAGCCGGCGGCGATCAACGATCGCGTCGATCAGCCCGGCGCCGAGCATATCCTCGGCGATCGTGATCCCGCTCTCGCGGTTGCCCCGGCCGCCGGCGCCAAGCCCAAGGTGCGCGCCCGGCTCGGCCAGGATCAGATCGGCCTGGTTCCCCAGACCGGCGTAGACGCCGCCGGTGGTGGGATGGGCGAGGAGCGCGATGAACGGCACCGCGGCGACATGCAACCGCGCCGCCGCGGCGGCGATCTTCGGCCATTGGGCGAGCGAGAGGATGCCGGCCTGCAGCCGGGGGTCGTCCCCGCCGCGGAACCCAGGGTAGCTAGCGGCGCACAGCGCGACCAGGGGCAGCCGCCTCGCGGTTGCCAGCTCCATCGCCAGCACGACTTTTTCGGCCGCGACCGGGCCGAGATTGCCGCCCAGATAGGTGTGATCGAGGACGAGCAAGACCGCCTCGTGGCCGCCGATCCGGCCGGTGCCGGTGATGACCGCTTCCCCCACCCCGGCGCCGGGCCCGGTCCGCTCCCGCCTCTGCTCGAAACGGTCGGGGAAGGGCAGCAGATCGCGAAAGATGAGGGGATCGACCGAGACGAGGACGCCACTGGTTTCGACAAAGGTGCCGGCCTCGACCAGTAGGTAGAGCCGTTCGAGCGCCGGCAGCGGAAAGTGTCGCCGGCAGCCGGAACAGACGCGATAGGTATCGAACGCATCGAGCCCAAGCAGATTGACGCCGCAGCTCGGGCAGGCCAGCGGGTCGTCGCGCTCGCGTTCCGCCCGCTCGGCAAGCGCCGCCCAGCGAGGATCGGTCGCGGCGGCGGGGGCATCATTGGTGGTGTGGCGGCTGACGGCGGGCGCTGGGCGCCCGGTCTCGTGGCCCATACCCCGTTCCTCTCTGGCGGCGCGAGGCAGTGCCGCCCGCATCTCGGGAGCATCCTACGGAGTGTTGGGTGCCGCGTCAAATGGATATTTCTCGCTCGCGCACCGGTGGGCCGCTACTCTGCCACACTGCTGCCACACCCGAGTGTGGCAGTGCGTACGTACACTAGGCTCTGGTCCTTGACTAATCCCGTTTCACCTGCCAGTACGCGAATGCGTCCTGGGGACTTGACCCAAAACGCTGAGAAGGGGGCCGGCATGCGCTGGAGCGAGCCAGGGGCGCACACCCTCGTCGCCGTCCGGGTGCTGCGCTTCAACGACCACTGGGCCGCCTAGGATCTCGCCGCCTGATTCCGACGCTTCCTGCGCACACCCGATCCTGACCGGGAGATAGGAATGGTGCGTCTCTACTCGGCACCAACCGCCCGACCGATCACGGTCTCGCGTATGATCGCGACCTGACAACAGGTGGCACGGCAGAGGAAGGGACGGATCGTGGCGGAGCGGACGACGTGGATGGTGGACCGAACGGAGGCGATCGCGGCGGGGGGAATGGTGGCCGCCAAGTCGCCCTGGGCGGCGGCGGCGGGATCGGAGATTCTGCGCCGGGGTGGCAACGCCGTCGATGCGGCGGTGGCGACCGCCTTCGCGGCCGGCGTGGCCGAGCCCTGGATGAGCGGCATCGGCGGCGGCGGCTTCATGG
>JACCYK010000200.1 GCA_013696525.1 Chloroflexia bacterium | reverse complement strand
CAGCAGCACCAGCCCAACCCAGCGCTCACGGCCAACGACGTTCGCTTGTCTACTTACGACTCACGACCCACGACTCACGACTTCGTTACGACTCACGACTCCACCGCCCTGACCGGCCACCCTCCTTCTGGTCGAGTTGGATCGGCCCGATCGTCATCCCGCGATCAACCGCCTTCACCATGTCGTAGATCGTCAGGGCAGCGACGCTGACGGCGGTCAGGGCCTCCATCTCGACCCCGGTTTGGCCGCGGGTCTCGACCCGGGCGGCGATTGCCACTCCGGTCGCATCCAGCTCGAAATTTGCCTCGATCCGGGTCAGCAGTAAGGGATGGCACATCGGCACCAGCTCGTGGGTGCGCTTGGCGGCCATGATCGCCGCCACTTGGGCCACCGCCAGCACGTCGCCCTTGGCCGCCCGGCCCTCACGGATCAGCGCCACCGTCTCCGGCAACATCTCAACCCGGCCCGAGGCGACGGCCACCCGGCGGGTCGCCGCCTTGTCGCCCACGTCCACCATCCGGGCCCGGCCGGCGTCATCGAAGTGGGTCAACCGCCCCGTCTCGGCCGCGTCCCCTGATTGCTCGTCCATCGCGTCATCTCACCAATACCCAACGTCCGATCGTTTCCGTCACATCTTGACACGGCTTGCGAAGATAGCGCTAACGCTGTCACGGAATCGGCGAAGGGGAGTAACGTGTTCGCGGACACCGATCCGGCGCTGCCACGAGTTTTGGCCATGATCGACGCTCGCGCCGGCGAGATTGTGGAGTTCGCCAGCGCGTTCATCCAACAACGGTCGATCAACCCCGATCTCGAGCCAAACCCCGAGGCCGAGCGGCCGGCCCAAGCCTGGCTCCATCGCCAATTGGAGGAAGCGGGCGCCTTCACCGCGGTCGATAGCTGGGAGGAGGCGCCAAACCGGCCCAATGTCGTCGCCGTGCGCGCCGGCGCCGGCGGGGGCCGCTCCCTGACCTGGGCCGCCCACACCGATGTGGTGCCGGTAAGCCCAGAACAGGCGGCACAATGGAGCGGCGCCGGCCCCTTCTCCGGCGAAGTTCGCGACGGCAAGCTGTGGGGCCGTGGCGCCTCCGATATGAAAGGCGCGATCGCCGCCTACGTCATGGCCGCCCGCATCATCCACGACACCGGGATCACGCTGCGGGGCGATCTCCTATTGGCCCAAGCCAGCGGCGAGGAATCGGGTCGCCGGGATATTGGCTGCAACACGATCCTGGAGCGTGGCTACCGGTCCGACCTCGCCATCTTCCCGGAACCGTCGAACTTCGCCATCTACCCGACGATCAAGGGCGAGCTGTACTTCCGGCTCACCGTGCCCGGGAAATCGACCCACATCTGCAACCGGCACCTCGTCGCCCAAGCCCTGCCCCACGGCGTCGAACGGCCGGGGGTCAGCGCCATCGACAACATGCTGAAGTACCAACTGGCGATCCTGGAGTTGGAGCGTCAGTGGCTGCTCTGGCGGACGAACCCGAACGTGCCCGCCGGCGGCATGTTCATCAATATCAACACGATCCAGGCTGGCACCTCGCTGACCTCGATCCCGGACTCCTGCGAAGTCACCGGCTCCCTCCTCTTTTATCCCGATCTCACCGCCGATGAGGTGATGACCGAGATCCGGGCCGCGATCGACCGGGTGACCGCGGGAGATGCCTGGCTGCGCGACCATCCTCCCGTCCTCGATCTCCCGCTCGACGCCGGGTCCGCCGCGCCCTGGGTGAAAGAGCCGGTCAACATGGCCTTTGATGACCCGGCGGTGCTGACCATCTTGGCCGCCCACGAGGCGGTGACCGGCAAGGTTCCGGACCGCGAGACCTCGCCTTTCGTCTGCGACGCGAATTTCTGGTTCCCGCTGGGGCAGCCCAGCCTCGTCTATGGCGTCGGTGATCCCAGTTGGGGCATTCATGGCACGAACGAGCACCTGCCGGTTGCGGATCTGATCAAGGCCACCAAGACCTTCGCCGCCGTCACCCTCGCCTGGTGCGGGGTGGCGTAAATGTCATCGGCCTTCACGTTCGGACAAGCAAGCGTGACGGTTGACGATGGAGAAATGGCAGAAACCTGGGATTTCTGGCATGGAGTCCTCATGCTAAGATGAGGTGTAGCGGTAAGCACGAATCGTGGATCAACGGTCACCAGCTTCGGGTGTGCCAGGGCTTCAAGGCCGCCTCGAACGTCCGGTGGCAGCGGCCGGCGCGGTCGTGGCGGCGCGGCAATGATCAACGAATCGAGCGCCGCGATGCGTGGCCGGGTGGCAACGTGGTGAGCAGATGCAGCGAGGAGACAGAGCACGATGTCATACTCACGGCGATGGTCGGCCCTCGGATTGCCGGTGGCAATCCTGATGATACTCTCGGTCCTGGCGGTCTCCGTCCGGGTATCGGCCCAGGGAGATCCCAGTCATCCGGCGCATATTCACCAGGGTACCTGTGACGTGCTTGGCGATATTGTCGCTCCGCTTGACAACGTCTCGTTTGCTGAGGCGTCCCAAGTCTCGGGGTCCGACGCGGCGATTCCGGTCAAATTCAGCGAGACCGAGGTCGAGCTGCCGCTCGACGACATCCTGGCCGGCGAGCACGCGATCAACATCCATGAGAGCGCCGACAACATCCAGGAATACATCGCCTGTGGCGACATCGGCGGGCCGGTGCGGGGCGGCGAATTAGTGATCGGACTTGGCCAGCTCAACGCCTCCGGCCACACCGGCGTCGCCATCCTGGAGGAGGCCGAGGGCGGCACCAACGTGACCGTCTACCTGATCGAGCCGATCGGCGGCGACGCCGCGGCAACCGACGATGCGGCTGACGACGACACTGCTGACGATACCGATGCGGCCGACGATGCCGCCGCTGACGATGACGATGCGGCCGACGCCGCCGCGGATGATGACGCGGCAGCCGATGATGCCGATGACGCCGGCGATGCCGCGGACGCCGATACGGCAGCCGCCCCAGCGGGTCAAGAAATCACGGTCGATATCCAGAACTTCGCCTTCAATCCGGATCCGATTGAGATCGCCGTGGGCGACACCGTCACCTGGACCAACCAGGACGGCGTGCCGCACACCGCCACCGGCCAGAACCGCGACCAGCTTCAGTCCGGCACGATCGCGCCGGGCGCGAGCTTCAGCCAAACCTTCACCGAAGCCGGCGAAATCGCCTACTTCTGCGAGTTCCATCCCAACATGAACGGGACGATCATCGTCCAGTAGCGGCCAGGATTGGCGCCGGAGGACGGGGGCGCGCAATCGTCCCCGTCCTCGGTCTTTCTCCAACGAGTCCTCTGGCCGTCGTCAATGCCGCTCGAACGAAGGAGAGACACAATGAAGCATTCCCGGGCCGGCTTCCTATCCCCGCTCGTGGCGTTGCTCCTCGCCGGCGCCCTGTTCGCCACCGGCGCCCCCGGCTTGGCGCAAACCGGCTCGCCACCACGTCCGTCCCACATCCACGAGGGCGGGTGCGCTGACCTGGGCGGCGTCATTCAACCCCTGACGTTTTTGACCGTTCCCAGCGGCGCGGACTCTGGCAGCGACCAAGCGGTCCTGGCCGAGGCGGCCTTCAGCACCATTCCGCTGACGCTCGATGAGATGCTGGCCGAAGACCACTCACTCAAGATTCATCTCTCGGCCGATCAGATCGAGATCTATCTCGCCTGTGGCGATATCGGCGGCGCCCTCGATGCCGACGGCGCCCTGATCGTCGGCTTGAAGGAGCAGGATGGTTCCGGGTACACCGGCATCGCCTACCTCGTCCCCGCCGGCAACGGGGGAACGTTGATCTCCGCGATGATCGCCAAGGTGCTCCCTGGCGGCGGCATTGGCGATGACGCGGCGGCCGATACCGCCGCGGCGGATGGCAGCGGCGCCGCTGACAACGCGGCCGGCTCGGAGAGCGACGTCAACGTGGTCGGCGTCCGGTTGTCCGAGTTCGCCATCAACATGCCGACTGACCTGCCGGCCGGGCCGACGCAGTTCAACGTCACCAATGTCGGCAACGGCCCGCCGCACAACTTCGTGATCGAGGGCAACGGCATCTCGGAACGGCTCGACGCGAACCTGGAGCGCCAGACATCCGGACAGCTCACCGTCGACCTGACGCCCGGCACCTACACGATCTTTTGCCCGGTCGGCGAGGGCGGCCACCGCTCACAAGGCATGGAGCTAACCCTGACCGTCAACTAAGCCGGCCGATCTCGTCATCCGCGGATTCACGACCGGCCCTCGCCGATCCACGCACCACGGATTGGCGAGGGTCTGGCCTGGCGTGAGGGCGGGTATGCTCCGCGTCGACTCAAGCCGGATAGCGCTGCGGCAAGACCACGTGTACTTCAAGCAGCGGCCGGCTAATGGCTGGCTAATGATCGCCACCTAACCTGCCAATCATGGACGCCAACTGGAGGCGGCGCGACGGCAAGGAGGCACGGCGATGAACGTTCAGCTCGTTGATGAGATCGCCCGAGCGTTGGCAACGAGGGTTCCCCGGCGCCAGGCGCTGCGCGGTTTGGGCGGCAGCGCCGGCGCCGTGGTGCTCACCCGCTGAGGCCTGGAAGAGGCCGGCGCCAAGCCGGAGAAGTGCAAGAAACGAAAGAAGATCGGGCAGAAGTGCAAGCTGAAGAATGGCACCAAGTGTAAATGCCGCGGTGGCGCCCATTGCAAAGGTGGGTTGTGCCGCTGCCCGAACGGCACCCAGGAGGTCAACGGCGTCTGCCAGGAGGTTTCGCTCTGCCTCGGGAATGGATCGGTGTGCCCGAACTCGGACTCGGACTCGTGTTGTTCGGGGTTTTGCACCTACGAGGGCCCGATCGACGAGGTAGAGCCAACCTGCTGCGTCCCGAATGATGAAAGC
>JACCYK010000176.1 GCA_013696525.1 Chloroflexia bacterium | reverse complement strand
GCCGCCGGTGTTCTTGAGATCTCCCACCTGGCCCCGGATCTTCTCATTGAGCGCATCGGTCAACGGCATCCGCCAGAACCGCTCGCCAGATCGCTCGCTGGCGGCCAGGATACGTTCGGCCAGGGTGTCATCGGAGGCGAAGAGCGCCGTCGTGCCCGGGCCGAGGGCGACCGCGGCGGCGCCGGTCAGGGTCGCCACGTCGATCAGCTCGGTGGCGCCGCGGCGAGCGGTATCGACCAACCCGTCGGCCAGCACCAGGCGGCCTTCGGCGTCGGTGGAGATAATCTCGATGGTGACGCCGTTCATCGCCGTGATCACGTCGCTGGGCCGGAAGGCGGTGCCCGAGATCATGTTTTCGGCAGCGCAGATGGTGGCCTCGACCGCTACCGGAATTTCGAGATCACGCAACGCCGACATCGTGGCCAGGACCGCGGCGCCGCCGGTCATGTCCCCCTTCATCGAGAGCATTCCCTCGTGGGTCTTGATCGAGTAGCCGCCGGTATCGAACGTGATGCACTTGCCGACGAGCCCGATCCGGCGATCGCCGGCCGGACCAGCCGGCTGGTAGCGCAACCGGATCAGCCGTGGCTCGTTGGTGCTGCCCATGCCGACCGCCAAGATCGCGTTGGCGCCGAGCGTGGCGAGCTCGGCCGGGCCCAAAATCTCGATCTCGAGGCCGCTGGCGGCGGCGATGGCGAATGCCTGATCGGCGACGGCGGCGGGCGTCATCACGCTGGCTGGCTCATCCACCATCGTCCGCGATAGCGAAATCGCGCGGCCGATCGTCTCGGCCCGGTGCAAGGCGGCGGGCGCTGACGCGGCATCTTGCTCGGTGCCGGTAAAGGTCAGACGATTGACCGCCCGTGGCGATTGCTCGGCCGGCCGGGCCGTCCCGTGGTAGCGGGTGAACTGGTAGAGGGCAAGCTGGGCGCCGATCGCGGCTGCCTCCAGAGCGGTGGCGGGATCGATGCTTGGGAAGGTCGGTGGCGTCAATGAGGTGACGACGGTCGCGCCCGCCTCCCGCGCGGCAAGCGCGGCGGCGCCCCAGGCTTTGGTCACCGACTCCGGGGTACCGCCGGCCGGGTCGCCGAGCCCGGTGAGGATGATCCGGCGGGCCGGCAAGCGGCCCAAGGTTGGCACGGTCAACACCTTTGCCGCCTGACCGGTGAACCGGGCATCGGCGGCGAGCCGGCTCAGCTCGCCATCAAGCCGGCGGTCGAGACTAGCGAAGGCATCGCCGGCCGTAAGCGCGTCATCCCCGGCGTTGACCGGCACAATCAACGCATCAGTGACCATCTCCGCCGGGTCGCCGGCTTGAAACGAGAGTTCCACGAGTGCTCCACTCCTATCGTTGACGGGACGAGTCGTGAGTTGACTATCGACGGTCACGATCGATGCGTCAATGTACCCGCCCGATCTCGCCTACGCTTCGCTACAATACGACTCACGACTTCCGTCGCGTATCCTTTGCGCTCGCGGCCGCGGCGTGCTAGGATGCGGCAATGAGTGTACGTACACTTTTCCCGCGGCAACGCGAGGTGGGGGGCGGCGGCATGTCGCGCCAGGAGAAGGCAGCGAGCCAAGTCCAGATGAATGCGACCCATCTGTGGCAGACCGTGCTCGGCGATCTCCAGGAACGGGTGCCGGCCACCGCGTTCGAGAATTGGCTGCGGCAAACCAGCCTGGTTGGCTTTGCCAACGACGTGGCGACGGTGGCCGCGCCGAACACCTACGGCGCGGCGACGCTCGAAACCCGGTACGGGGATCAGATCCGGCGGGCGCTGTCGACGGTGGTCGGTAGAACGGTCGAGGTCGAGTTTCGGGTGCTCGCCAAGGCGGCGGCCACGCTCAATGACCAGCCGGTGGAGACCTTTTTCCAGAACCAGGCCGACGCGGGCTCGGCATCTGGACCGCCGGCGACCAAGCCAGCGACCCGCGGCAAGCCGTCCCCCAATCGGCCCTCGTCCGGCCAACAATCACCGGCGCGGCAGATCGGCCTGGCAGCGGCGCCGAAGCACGGGCTGAACCCCCGCTACGTGTATGAGACCTACGTGGTCGGCTCGGGGAACCGGTTCGCCCACGCCGCGTCGTTGTCCGTAGCCGAGCATCCCGGCGGTAAGTACAACCCCTTTTTCGTCTACGGCGGGGTCGGGCTGGGGAAAACCCACTTGCTGCACGCGGTCGGTCATCGCGCCCTCGAGCTGCAATCGGACCTCACGATTGCCTATGTCTCGTCGGAGAAATTCACCAACGACTTGATCAGCGCGATCCGCCAGCAACGGATGGAAGAGTTTCGCGGCCGGTATCGCGAGACCGACATCCTGATGATCGACGACATCCAGTTTATTGCCGGCAAGGAGAGCACCCAAGAGGAGTTCTTTCACACCTTCAATGCCCTCTACCAGAGCGGCAAGCAGGTCATCATCACCAGCGACAAGCCGCCGAAGGCGATCTCGGCCCTGGAGGACCGGTTGCGGTCCCGCTTCGAAGGGGGGCTGATTGCCGACGTCCAGTTGCCGGACTACGAGATGCGGATCGCGATCCTGCGGGCGAAGGGGGAAGAGCTGGGGATGGCGATCCCGAGCGATGTGATCGAGTTCATCGCCCAAAAGGACCGGACGAACATCCGGGAGCTGGAAGGCGGCCTGAACAAGATCATTGCCCGGGCCCAAATCACCGACCAGCGGATCTCCCTGGCGCTGGCGATGGAAGCGCTGACCGATGCCGCGATCGGGGTCGGCCGGGCCAACGTGACGCGGGCCGCTGTGGTCGAGGCGGTGCTCCACCACTACCAGGTCGAGCTCCGCGACCTTCGGGGCAAATCGCGATCGCGGGAGATTTCGTTGCCGCGCCAGGTGGCAATGTACCTCTTGCGGGAAGAGACCGACGCCTCTTTGGTCGAGATCGGCCAAGAGCTGGGCGACCGCGATCACACCACGGTGCTGCACGGCGTCCGCAAGATCGAGGGCGCCCTGACCACGGATTCCGCCTTGCGGTCCCACGTATTCGCGATCCGCCAGGCGATCTTCCAATCCAGCGCCGAGGCGTAGGGTTCGCTGGTCCGGATTGTGGGAGCGGCGAGGCGCGGACTTTTAGTCCAGTGCCGTGGCCGCCCTCAGTCGGTTGCTTCCAACAGGATATAGGCGGTGATATCGCGGATGCCGCTATCGGCGACCCGGGATTGGGGATAGGGG
>JACCYK010000164.1 GCA_013696525.1 Chloroflexia bacterium | reverse complement strand
GGCCCGCCGCGCCGGTCACCGAGCGGCCGGCGGCGGTGCTGCCGGTGTATCCGCCGGGGTCGCTGAAAGCGCGGCTTCAAGCGAAGCGGGCGCTGCAACAAACCGGATCGTAAGCGATGGCCGGGGTGGGCGACTGCCCCGGCCGTTGCCCGTTTGGAGTGAGACATGAGTGACAACGACTTTGCTTCGGGCGAACTGCTGACGTTCGATCCCGGCATCCGGGTCCGGCAGCGAATCAAGATCACCCAGAACGCCAAGGGGGAGTACCAGAAAGAAATCTGTATCGAGGTCGAGGGAGAGTTCGTCCCGGTCGAGTACTTCAGTGGTGAATTGCGCGATGTGATTCTCGAGTCTCGTGGCGTTGGCAACGATCTAAGCTCGATCAACAACGCCCTTCTAGGCACAGCTTACCGAAGCGCCGACGCCGCCATCGCCCGGATGACGCAACAGTCTAGTGGAGATGGATTGACATGAGCACGAACGGGGCGATTGCGGTCGCCGATCACGCCCCCTCCGCCCTGGCTGACACCCGGAGCTGGGATCGGGAGCGGATTGAGACATTAAAACGGACCTTAGCGAAGGGCGCAACCGATGCCGAGTTGGAACTGGCGATCGGCATTTGCCAGCGTACCGGCCTCTCGCCCGAGGCCCGCCAAATATTCTTCATCAAACGCTGGGACAGCGGCGAACGGCGGGAGGTGATGTCGGCGCAGGTGTCGATTGACGGCTTCCGCCTGGTCGCTGAGCGCAGCGGCAAGTACGCGGGCCAGCTCGGGCCGCAGTGGTGTGGCCCGGACGGGCAATGGCAGGACGTGTGGCTGGCGGACGATCCGCCGGCGGCGGCACGGGTGGCGGTGCTTCGCTCGGACTGGAAAGAGCCGCTGTGGGCGGTGGCCCGCTACAGGAGCTACTGCCAGACGACCAAGGACGGCAAACCAAACCGGATGTGGTCGACCATGCCGGACGTGATGGCGGCAAAGGTTGCGGAGGCGCTGGCCCTGCGCCGGGCGTTTCCCGCTGAGCTGTCGGGGGTCTATAGCCTGGACGAGATGGGGCAGGCGGAGAACCCGGCACCGAGTCCGGATCCATCGTTCGCGGCCCAGGTGCATGTCGATGAACGGCCACGGCGTCAGGAGCCACACCAGCGCCCCACGGACGCCCCACGGACGGCGCCAGCGCCACGGAACGACGTCCAGGACGCCGAGTACCGCCCGGTTGACCAGCCCGCGGCGGCACCTGCCCAGCAACCGGAGCCGGCCGGCGAGCTGACCTGGCCGCAACTGTTCGAGCGGATCAAGGGCACCGGCCTGCGGACCAAGAATGGGATCGCCACGCGGCTCGGCCGAGACGTCGAGGGACTACCGCCGACGGAATTGCTGGCGCTGCTGCAAGCGGGCGGCGTCCTAAATCGAGACAACGACGATTCAACGAAGCCGCCGATCCGGGGGTCCGGGCCGGCGTCGCCGCCCCTCTCCGATGCCCAGAACCGTAACCTGCACCGGATCGGCAACAAGCACTTCGGCCCGGACGGGCACGCCATCCTGCACGCCCTGGCGGCGATGAATTACGGGGCGGAGTCGGTGGCGGCGCTGACCGTGGCCGACGCTTCTCACCTGATCGACCTGCTGGACGCGCCGGATATGGACGTGGACGGCATCCGGGCCTACGTGGCGGAGGCGATGCGGCAGGACGCGATTGATCGCGGGCAGCAGGAGTTGCCGATCGACGGCCAGGACGAGCCGTCTCCCGAAGAAGCCGAGCTGATCAACTTCCGAGAGCGGGCCGAATCGACCCAGGGCCATGCGGCGTGGACGGCGCTGATCGAGGAAGCCGGGAAGCGGACGGCGTACCTGGTGGCGCTGGCAGACACGAGCGTCACGATCGGACGGCTCGACACGCTGTGTGCCGCGGTCAAACGGATCGGGCTGTACAACCAGCGGTTTATCACGGCGGAGCGGGCGGTGCGGCCGGGGCTCACCGCGCGGGCAGAGGCGTTGACGCGATGAGCGGATCACACACGTACCAACTGATGCCGGCGCTGCAGGTGGATGAGCGGCCGAATGCCTCCTTTCTGGATGAACAGGCGAGGGAGATTCGGGAAATTGTTGAACGCTCGGCGCGGGACATCATCGAGATCGGCCGCCGGTTGATTTTGGTGAAGTC
>JACCYK010000158.1 GCA_013696525.1 Chloroflexia bacterium | reverse complement strand
GCCGCCGTAGAGCCGGGAGGAGATCGTCCGCGTCCAGTCAGGATTGCCGTCCACATCTCCCGCGTCAGCTCGCCGTGTCGGGCGCTGACCGCGTTCCGGTGCCCAGCCAGACGAAGCGAGAGCGCGGTCATGTTGAACCCGTCACCGCTTTCGGCCGAGCGGCCAAGGTCGAGGAACTCATCCCGGCTCAATCCGAGCCCTGGCCAAAAGTGGTTGAAATAGCGGTCGACCAGGTACGGCGGGAACACATCGTGGCCCGCCGGGACGGGCGTGTGGCTGGTGAACACCGTCGTCGCTCGCACCCGCGTCGCCGCGGCCGCGAAAATATCGCCACCGTGGACCAGCTCGCGCACGCGCTCCAGCAGGTGAAACCCGGCATGCCCCTCGTTCGCGTGCCAGCAGGTCGGCGCGATGTTCATGGCCCGCAGGGCCCGAACACCGCCGATCCCCAGGATGATCTCCTGGCGCATCCGGTGTTCCTGATCGCCGCCGTAGAGCCGGGAGGAGATCGTCCGCGTCCAGTCAGGATTGCCGTCCACATCGGCATCGAGCAGATAGATCGCGACCCGGCCCAGCGTCACCCGCCACACCGCCAGCCGCACCACCGGCTGCCCAACCTCGAATTGCACTTCGACCAGGAGCGGGGAGCCGTCCGGGTTGACAATCTGGTTCGTCGGCTCCATCCACAGCTCGAGATTGCCCGGCACGTCGAGCTGCCAGCCATCGTGCGTCAGGCGCTGTCGCAGGTACCCCTGGCGATAGAGTAAGGAGACGCCGATCAGGGGCAGGCCCAGGTCGCTCGCGGTCTTGGTGTGGTCTCCCGCCAGGACGCCCAGGCCGCCCGAATAGATCGGCAGGGCGGGATGGATACCGAATTCGGCGGAGAAGTAGGCAACCGCGCGGTGGGCAAGCTCCGGCTCGTGCCGTCCCACCCAGGTTTGATCCGGAGGTGCGGTCAACATCCGATCAAACTTGGTTAGCACGTCATCGTAGCGGCACAGGTAGGCGGCATTATTCGCCACGGCCAGAAGCCGGTCGTCGCGGACGCGCTGCAGCATCGCGACCGCATTCTGCTCAAGCGCCACCCACAGCCGGGGGTCAAGGTCTTCAAACAGGGATGTCGCGTCCGGCGACCAGCTCCACCACAGGTTCTCCGCCAGCTCCGCCAGCCGCGTGATCCGGGGCGGCAGATTGAACCGGTGGATTGAGGACGACGCGGTTCCCATCTTCGCTCTACCTCCCGAGCGCCACCGTGCCCCATCGTGCGGATGCGCAACAAATGGCGCCGTGCTCCGAGTGGAACACGGCGGATTCGTCGCAGCGTACCACGGCAGCCTTCCATCGTGTCCTCGCCAGTGACCGGGAGATGCTGATCCGGCCCGCCGGCGGTGTGCTACGCTCCGTGGCCATGGACCCGATTGTGGCAGCGGACGCCCCGATCCCGCCGTCCCCGTCAGTCACCAGCAGACTCTGGTGGTTCGCGGCGTGGCTGCTCTGTCTGGTGGTGATGTTCGCGGTCTCCTACCCGCTCGTCCAGCATCATGAGCGGCTCGTCGATATCGGCATCCTCTCTGAGTATCGCGTGCTCGCTCTCGTCGTCTATGGCGGCGGCATCGGGGCGATGTTCGTCCTCTATCTCCTGGCCCTGCGGACCGCGATGGCGGCCACGAGCGAGTCGCCGCTGCTTCCTGTCGTCGCTGGCGGCGTGCTGTTTTCGGTCGTCATGGCCGCCCTCTATCCGGTCAATGCGATCGACCTCTTCATTTACGCGGTCCGTTCCCGGATCTTTACCACCCACGGCGAGAACCCGCTGGTGTGGACCCCGGCAGACTTTCCTGACGACCCGCTGATGGCATTCGCCTCGGTGGAGTGGTCGGTCACGGGATCGCCCTACGGCCCGCTTTGGAACTTGATCGCGGCCCCGGTCACCGCCCTCGCCGGCGACAACCTGCTGGCCGCGCTGATCGGGTTCAAGTTGCTGGCAGTGCTCGCGGTGCTGGCCGGCGCCTGGCTGATCGCCCACACCCGCCGCGCCGCCGGCATGCCGGTCGCGGCCGGGGTGTTGCTTTACCTGTGGAACCCGCTGGTCCTCTGGGAAGGGATCGGCAACGGCCACAAC
>JACCYK010000157.1 GCA_013696525.1 Chloroflexia bacterium | reverse complement strand
ATCTGACCCTCGGCGATCGTCAGCACCGCGGCAACCGTCTCGATGGCGCCGGCGGCACCCATGCAGTGACCGATCGCGCCTTTCACCGACGTTACCGGCACGCTGGCGGCCCGATCGCCCAGCACCCGCGTGATGGCGGCGGCTTCAGCCGCGTCTCCCGCCGGCGTCGACGCGGCGTGGGCGTTGACGTGATCGATCCGGCCCGGATCGACCCCGGCGTTATCGAGCGCGGTTTGGATGGCGCGCACGGCTCCCTCTCCCTCGGGATGGGGGGCGATGGGATGGAAGGCGTCATTCGAGGTGCCGAAGCCGAGGATTTCGGCATAGATCCGGGCGTTGCGGGCGAGGGCATGATCCAGGCTTTCCAGGATGAGAACGCCGGTGCCCTCACCGAGGACGAAGCCGGCCCGGCTGGCGTCAAAGGGGCGGCTGCCCTTGGCCGGGTCGTCGTTGCTGTCGGTAACGAGCGCCCGCATCGCGGTGAACCCGGCGAGGAAGAAGGGGTGCCGGCTCGATTCGACCGCGCCGGCCACCATCACCGGCGCCCGCCCCTGCCGGACCTCATCGAAAGCGGTGCCGATCGCCTGGGCGCCGGTGGCGCAGGCGGTGACCACGGTTGAACTGGGACCGCCTAGGCCGAAGCGGGATTGGATCGTGTAGGCCGCCAGGTTATGCGGGAACATGACGTGCAAATGTGGCGGCACGCGCCCGGGGCCCCGCTCCTTGAACGTGTCGTAGGCGGGCAGGAGGTCGTCGTGGGTGCCGCCAAGACAGGTGCCGAGCACGGCGCCGCCATCCGCCAGCGGCATGATTGGTTGCAATTCGTCGTCCAGCAGTCCGGCATCGAGCAGGGCGGCGCCGGTGGCTTCGGTCGCCAGCCGGGAGAAGCGGGACGTGTTGCGGACGACCTTCCCGCTGAGGAACCGCGCCGCTATCGCCGCATCATCGACGTCGCCCCGGATCACGCAGGAATACTCCTTGGGGTCAAGCTCCGGCACGCGGGCGATACCGGTCTCGCCGGCGAGCATCCGTCGCCAGGTCTCCTGCACCGACGGGCCCAGCGAGGTGATGGCGCCTAGGCCGGTCACGACGACGCGGTGGAATGGCTGATGTGGCATCGGGTTCCCTATCGTGCGTCGCAAGGATTGCGGCTCGGACAACGGTGCCCCGGCGGGGGAGCGAGTGCCAGTATAACGATCCCGGTCCGATGAATGTCAGGTCCAGCCCGATCCGATGGGTAGTGCCGAGCCCTGCCCGGACGGTCCGCTACGACTGGCGGCCGCTCATGTCTCGCGCGGAATCGACAATCGCCAGGAAGCCAGGTGGCGTCCAGGCGGCGCGGCCGACAAAGAGGCCGGTGATCTCGGGCACTTGCAGGAAGATGCCGGCGTTCGTGGGATCGACGCTGCCGCCGTAGAGGATCGGGATCGCGCCGCCGCCGTCTCCGAATTGGGAGACCAGGAGCCCGCGAATGGCGGTCGCGACTGGCGCGATGTCATCTGGCGTTGCCGGGGTACCGCCGGCGCCGATCGACCAAACCGGTTCATAGGCGACTTGGAGCATCGGTGCCTGATCGGCGGCAATGCCGTTGAGCGCGATCTTGAGCTGCCGGCCGACGGTCTCGAGCCCGACCGCGTTGGCTCGCTCGCCGGCGGTTTCGCCGATGCAGAGCAAGACCCGTAGTCCCGCTGCCAGCGCCGCTTGGACCTTGCGTTGCAGATCCTCGTCGGTCTCATGGAACAGCCCGCGACGCTCGGCATGGCCGAGCAAGGCGAGATCGACGCCAAGCGCCGTCAACATCGCGGCCGAGATCTCGCCGGTGAAGGCGCCGGATGGCTCCCAGTGCATATTCTGGGCGCCGATCCAGACCGGCAGCTCGCTTTCGTCGCGGGCGCGGACGGCCGCGGCCAGGCTGGTAAAGGGGGGGATGATGAAATACTGGCCAAACGACCGCGGTAGCACCTCCGCCAGCTCGATGATGAAACGACCGGTTTCGGCCGCGGTCTGGTTCATCTTGAGGTTGGTGCCGAGCAGCAACGAGCTCGAGTTGATCCACATTCGGGGTGGGTTACTCCTTCAGTCGTGGCCAGCGGCCGCCGGATTGGCTGGACCCGGCGGCCGCCACTGGCGCGGACCCTAATCGGCTGGGTGCGGCCTGACTTCTGGTTGCGCACGGCGGATCAGGATCGACAGCAGCACGGCGACGACGATGGCGAGGGCCAGGATGCGGAAGAACCACTGAACGTTAAACTCGGGCCGGTTGAGGGCCGGGGTAATGTAGCGATCGGCGAGGACCAGCGCGAGCAACGTCAGGCCGATGAGCACCGTGAGCACCACGGGATTGGCGCGGCGTTGGGTCGGTTCATGCGCCACCGCGGCGATTGGGTTCTGGCGCGTTTCCGGCACCAGCCACATCCCGACCACAAAGGAAATGGCGGCGACCGCCGTCGGATACAGCAGGCCCGCGTAGCGGGGGTCAATCGGGAAAGCGCCCGGGTTCTGCAGAGCGGCGGCGAAGACGACGCCGGCGATCAGCGGCAGGAAGCCACCGAAGTAGCCGTTGCCGACGTGGTACGGCAGCGAAACCGAGGTGTAACGGACCCTGGCCGGGAACGACTCGACCAGGAAGGCGGCGATTGGGCCGTACACCATCGTCACGTAGAACACCAGGACGAAGACAAGAAGGACCAGCACGACCGGCTGGTAATTGCCGCCGGCCGGCGTGAAGCCCCACATCAGGCTGAAGATCGGGATCGTGGTCACCGCCGCGATGAGATTTCCCGCCATCATCACGGGCTTGCGGCCAATGCGGTCGGAAAGAGCGCCGAACACGATGAAGAAGGGGGTGGCCAGCAACAAGGCGACGGCGATGATGATATTCGCGTCGATGGCCGGGACGTTGCCGAGATTGGCGATCGTGCCGTCGGCACCGACCTCCTGATTGCTATTCTGGAGCCAGAAGAGCGTATAGAATTGCCCACAATACCAGACCACCGCCTGCCCGGCGGCCGCCCCCCAGAGCACGGTTAGCACCGTTTGCCATTTCGACCATGAGCCGAAGCTCTCGGCGATCGGCGCGGTTGAGGTGCGGCCAGCCGCCTTCATCGAGGCGAACAGCGGCGACTCTTGCAACCGCAGGCGGATGTAGAGCGAGATGCCGACCAGGACGATGGAGGCCAGGAACGGCACCCGTCAGCCCCACGCCTGAAAATCCGCCGGCGACAGGGACCGTTGGACGATCAGGATCACGATCAGCGAGACGAACAGGCCCAGCGTGGCCGTGGTCTGGATGAAGCTCGTGTAGAACCCACGTCGCTTGTCGGGCACATGCTCGGCAATATAGACGGCAGCGCCGCCGTACTCGCCCCCGAGGGCCAGTCCTTGCAACAGGCGGAGCAACACCAAGAAGATCGGAGCCAGCACGCCGATCTGGGCGTACGTTGGCAGGAGACCGATGACGAACGTGGCGCCGCCCATGATCACGAGCGTCACGAGGAAGGCATACTTGCGGCCGACAACGTCACCGATGCGGCCGAAGAACAAGGCGCCGAAGGGACGGGCGGCGAACCCGGCGGCGAACGTCGCCAGCGTCGAGAGGACGGCGAGGGTTTGGTTGCCCGGGGGATAGAACTGGGAGGCGAGGACGAGGGCGAGACTGCCGAAGATATAGAAGTCATACCACTCGATCATCGTCCCCACGGCCGAGGCGCCGATGACGGTCCAGATCTTCGCGCCGCCAAGCCGGTCAATCGAATCAGGGTCGTCAGGAGCGGTGATTCGTGCGTCGCGTTCCGCCATTGGAGTTCTCCTTCGAACATCCCGTGGGGTGGGCCCCAACAATAAGCGACCCGATATGCGCCGCGGCCGGTGCCCTGCCCCTGCCGCGCGTGACGAAAATCGTAGACCGCACTTCGCATCTTACCGGACGCGACCGCGCCTGCCTATCCCGCGCAACCGATGGTGATTGTAGCGTGAGATACGATATTGAGGAAGCGGCTGTCCCGCTCGAAAACGCCGCCGTTTCGGGCCAGTTTGAGCCAGGCGCCGGGTCGGGTCCGGACCTCCGCGTGAACCGGCACGGGTCCAGCCCACAACCGGACGCGATCACGCCAAGGGGGTCGCCCAAGCAGTGCGATGGAGGCATGCCGGCGCGGTCAGCCGTTCGCCGTGTCGCTTCGAGTGGCTGCCAGCCGCGACGACTACGGTTGAAAGATCGCCCGGCCGACCCGAACCTCGGTCGCGCCCTCTTCAATCGCGATCGCGTAGTCGTTCGTCATGCCCATCGACAAGACGTCGAGGCTGGGCGAACCGTCATTGTCGCGCACCTGATCGCGCAGCGACCGGAGGCCGGCAAAGACCGGCCGGATCGCCTCCGGCTCATCGACGAGGGGGCCAATGGTCATCAGCCCGCGGAGATCGAGCCAAGCTGACTCCTGAACGAGCTGGATCAGGCCGCTGGTCTGCTCCGGGGCGCACCCCGCCTTCTGATCCTCGCCGGCGACGTTGACCTGGATCAATACCGGAAGCCGGCGGCCAATCCGCGCCGCTTCCTTATCCAGCGCCTGGACCAGCGAGGGGCGATCAACCGACTCGATCATGGTGAACACGGATAGGCCAAGCCGGACCTTGTTAGTTTGGAGCTGGCCGATCATATGCAGCTCGGCATCCGGCGGCAGCGGCGGATCGAACCGGTTGACGGCGTCCTGGACGCGGTTCTCGCCGAAGTGACGCAGGCCGAGCTGGTACGCCGCGTCGATCATCGGCCGGTCAACCGTCTTCGAGACGGCGACCAGCGTGACGGCGGCAGGGTCGCGGCCGGACTTGTTGGCGGCGGTGGCGATGACGTGCCGCACCTGATCGATCCGCTGCCGCAACGTGGCTGCCATCGTCACTCCGTCTTGATCGCTAGCCGGTGAGGGCGATGATGGCGCCAAAGCGGCCGGTGGCCGGCCCCTGGCCCCGGTGCGAGAACCAGTCCGCACCTCCGCAGCGGGTGCAGATGCCGCTGTGGTCGATATGCCGCGGGTGTACCCCGGCTTCTAGAAGGAGCCGGCTATTGGCCGCCGACAGGTCGAACGTCCACCGCGAGCCGCTGCTCCGGAGACCATGGTGGGCGTTCGCGACGCCGACGCGACCGGCCCAGCTTTCCGCCACATCGGCGCCAACCTCGTAGCAATCGGCGGCGATGGCCGGTCCCAGATAGGCGAGCACCCGGCCGGGGTCCGTACCGAACTCCGCGGTCAGGGCGGCGATGGCGGCGCCGGCGACGTTCGCCACGGTGCCGCGCCACCCGGCATGGACGACGCCAACCGCCGGCGAGACCGGGTCCACGAGCAGGATCGGCAGGCAATCGGCGTGCATCGAGAGCAAGACGACGCCCGGCTCGTTGGTGATGAGCGCATCCGCCACCCCGGCCCGGGCCGCGCCGGGCCGGGCACCAGCGCCAGCTTGACCGGCTCGGACCCGGAGCACGCCGTTGCTATGGATCTGCCCCGTGGTGACCAGGCGGTCGGGATCGACCCCGATCGCGGCGCACCATCGCTGGCGTACTCGCCAAGCATCCTCGATGTCGCGCGGCGCGGTGTAGCTCATGTTGGCATCGGCGGCGCCAAGTCCCGGCTGGCGGCGGGTAATGCCGTGAACGACGCCCGGTTGGGCGGAGAGGAGTGGGCTGGACAGGGGTCGGAGGTCGAGCGTCGCGGCCGCCGTTGGGGCCATTGTGATCGGGACTGAACCGGTCATGGACTCACTCCATCGAGCGCGACATCAACAATGATTTGATCGACCACCAGCTCCACCGGGGCGTGATCATCGGTGAACACTTGGCCGCCCGGCTCGATCTCGCGGATGTTGCCAGTGTCGACACTGAGTTGACCGACGATCCCAATTGGCGAGTCTACCTCGTGCGCGGCGAGGTTTCGCTCGAAGCTGGCGATCGCGGCCGGGGCGTTGGTGCCGATGACGATGCTGTTGGTATAGCGGTCGACGTCGATGACGTAGACGTGGGCGAAGACGTCGCGCATGGTCGCGGCGATGACATCGACCAGCCGGAAGTCGGTCGCGGTGCGCCCGGCATTGACCACGGCCACGCCGTCGCCGGTCAAGTGATCGCCGACCTCTTGAAAGAATTCCCGCGAGGTGAGCTGGAACG
>JACCYK010000150.1 GCA_013696525.1 Chloroflexia bacterium | reverse complement strand
CCGAGACCGGGGTGGCGATGTGGGACGTCGCGACTGGGTCCATGATCGTGGAGCCCGGGACCGCGGAAAACAACCTCTACACCTGGGGCATCGCCTTCAGCCCCGACGGCAGCCGGTTTGCCTCGTCCGGCGACGACGGCTTGGTTTTATTCTGGGACACGGCGACTGGAGATCCCATCGGCGAATCGACAGTCGGCGAAGGCTCGGGCGTGCTGGCGGTCGATTTCGGCCCGGACGGGACACAATTGGTCCAAGCCGGGACGAGCGGCACGGCGGTCATCATCGATGTTGCGACCGGTGATCCGGCCGGCGAGCCATTCCGCATCACCGACGGCATCGTCTTCGACATCGCCTTTAGCGACGACGGGAGCCAGGTCGCTGCCGCCGGCAGTGACGGCACGATCGTGCTGTGGGACATCGCCCGGCAAGCCCCCATTGGGGAGCCGCTGGCGGCGCATAGCGGCATTGTCTGGAGCATCGCCTTCAGCCCGGATGGCGCCCGATTGGCGTCGGTGGCCCAAGACGGGGCGGTCGTCCTCTGGGACATCACGGTGGATGGCTGGCGGGTGCGAGCCTGCGAGATCGTGCATGGCAACATGGACTAGGTGACGTGGGTCCGTTATATGGGCGACGAACCGTACAACAAGACCTGTCCCGACGAGGATCCGGTGGTGCTTGATCCCGCCGCCTCGCCGGTGGCAACGCCGGTGAATACCACCGCGGCCGTTCGATTCGGCAAGGAAGCTCGGGGCTGAAGCCACCGAGCTGAAATAACAAACCATCCTAACGGATGCTAAACATGCCTCCGACCCTTCGAATGCCTAAACTACGAGATCCTTTCTGCTTTGATAGCCGGCTTCAGCCGGGTTTGTGATTTCAGCTCGGGGATTTATTCCCGAACTTGGCTTGGCACCCCAAGCCAGCCTCTCACGACCACTCCCGCTCGATGCGAAAGCCGAGGGCCAGGATCGCGCGCAGCGTCTCGCGGGCGGTAGTGCGGTCGTATTCCCTTTCGCTTTCGGAGAGCTGATCGTAGGGTACCAAGCAGGGGTGTTCCTTGCGCGTATCATTCCGGTCCGGGCCGTAGCGCCAGCCTTCCGCCAGGCGACGGCTCGCCCAAACCTCGTGCACATTCTGAGCGAGGTATTCAAGCAGCGCATCGAGCTCGGGCGGCAGAGCTACGTTTGACGTGTCAATCGGTCGTGGCGTATATCCGGGCACAGCCTTCCCATCTCCCGCTTCGCGTCGTCGTCGCAATCGTCCAACCTGGGTATTTTAGCGGCTTCCCCTGGAACACCAACCGGTAATCCGCTAGCTCGGCGACCATGGCATCGGCGGCGGCTTCCGCCGTCTCGCCCAGGATGGCGGCGGAGGCTGCCGCTTCCGGCCGGTCGAGCGAGCCGCGAATGTGCTCCAGTCGCTCATGCATGGCGCGGGATCGCTTCATCACCCGGCCCGCGTCGGCCTGGCCCGAAACCGAGCTGACGGCGCCGCCAAGGGCGGTGAAGAGGGCGATCAGCGCCGCGAACCAGATCGGCAACGCCCAGGTGGTCAAGACCCGGCTGTCCGCCACCTGGATCACGGCGACGGCGATCGCGGCCCACATCAGCCCTTCCCGGATATCGGCGGCCCGGCGCTCCAGCCGCTCGAAGCGGCGTGAGGCCGCCGCGTGGTAGCCGAGCTGGCCCGTGTCCGGCGGGATCCCGGTAATCAAGCCGTCCCGCACGAACGCGAGGTAGGCATCGCGGTAGGCTTGATCGACCTTGGTCGTGACCAGGCCAGTCTCGCGGGCGACCGCGTGCGCCTGCCAGGCCATCCAGGTGACGCGCGGATCGTCGTAGGCATCGTGGGCCGGTAGCCGGGCGAATGTCGGCACCCGGCCCAGTGGCGCCAGAAAGCGCTGTTGCCGCAGCAGCTCGGCCAACAGCCGGTAGTCGAGCCAGCGCTCATGCCAGCGGCGCTGGTTCGCCATCCGGGTCACGGCCAGGATCGCCAGCACGAAGGCCACCGAGGCAAGATTGTTGAGATCGTTCCGGGCATCGGCGGTGGAGCCGATGGCAAAGGTGAAAAGGACCAGCAGCACCGTCGCCATCCCCAGCAAGGTCGCCACCACGAACGAGCCGCGATAGGCGCCGCCATAGTACTGGGACATGCTGTCCGGCCAGACATAAGCGGTGCGCAGCGCGTGATCGAGCTCCCCCGTCACCGCCGCCGGCAGGGGCGGCGTGGTCTGCCAGGCCCGGTTCCACTCCGCGACCGAGGTGGTAACGGCAGTGAACCAGACCGCCGGCCGCCGGAGACGCCCATCGGCGACGAGGCCGACGAACAGGGACCAGGTCCACGCCAACCAGGAGCGGGCCGGGACGACCTCGGCAAAATAGTCTTGAATGGGATCAGGTTGCCGCCCCTGGTCCGCCGCCGGATCGACAGCCGCGCTGGCGGCCGGGGGGCTTGCCAGCGAGACGAGGTGATTGTGGAGGGCGGCGAGGTCAACCTGTTGGGGCGATCCCATCCGGTCGCCGATCGTGATGCCAAGCGGCGATGATGCCTCCTCCCGGATTGTGACGATGGCTAGCTCGCGCTCGCGCGCCCGCTCAATCGTGTACCAGACGGCGCGGGAGCTACTTTCGTCCGCGTCACCGAGCACCAGCAACAGATCCGATTGATCGAGCAAAACCTCGGCTGCCGCTTCGGCCGCTTCGCGGGCGGCGGTGGCGCGATCGAGCTCGCCGTCGAGCTCGAGCACCGCCGTGGCGCGATCAAGCAGGTCGAACAGCTCGGCGGCCGCCGCCGGCGAGAGCGACCGTGCCAACGTGTGGCGATTGCCGGCTAGGACAACTTGCACTTGGAATCCGAGATCGAGGGCAACCTGAGCCGCCGCCCGTTCCAGGTCGGCACCACGCGACAGGATGAGCCGCCGGCGTGGCGTCTCCTGCTCAAAGGCGGCGGGGGCGGCGCTCAGCGTCTCGTGGGCCGCGCTCGCGGCGGTCTTCAGCACCGTCGCGACCTGTTCCGCCATCGCCGCCGGCCATGCCATTGGGGCGCCCTCCGCGCCCGTGGCGATGAGGCCGACGTTCAGGGCCAGCCGGGCTTTCGGCCGATGGAGCCCGACGTCATCCGGCGTGACGGCGGTGGGCAGGCCGTTGACGGCGCCCGCTCGCATTGGGTGAGTTGTGCAGCCACCTTCAACCAGGGTGCTCATCGGGTCAGGTCGTCCAGTGCGGGGCGAGGAGCGGTCTTGTGGCGCCAATCGAGCCGGCCGGTGGGGACAACGCGCCCGAATTGGTTGGTGAGCAGGATTGGAGTTGACCCGGTTAGGTGGACAGTTTACCGCTAGGCGGCCTGGAGCATCGGCACCATCCTTTCTTCGTAGGTCACCGGCGGACAGTAGCCAAGGGCGGAATGGAGCCGTTGGCGATTGTAGAAGACCTCGATCCATTCGAAGATCGCCTGGCGAGCCGCCTGGCGGGTGGGCCAGACCTGGCGATTGACGAGCTCGGCTTTGAGCGTGGCGAAGTAACTCTCGGCCAGCGCGTTGTCATAGCAGTCGCCGGCGCGGCTCATGGAGACGGTCATCCCGTGGGTCGCCAGCACCTGTTGGTAGGCGCCGGCGGTATATTGGCTGCCGCGATCGGTGTGATGGATGAGGCCGG
>JACCYK010000140.1 GCA_013696525.1 Chloroflexia bacterium | reverse complement strand
CGGCCGTCCGATAGCATGATGCCCCATTCCGGCGCCGGCGGCTTGGCGCCGAGGCCCAGGAAGCTGAGCCCGGCCGCGGTCAGGATGGCCGAGGCGACGCCGAGCGTGGTGTAGACGGTGAGCGGGGCGGCGATGTTCGGCAGGATGTGCCGCCACATGATCGGTCCCGCGCGGGCGCCGAGCGCTTCCGCCGCCAGGACGTAGTCATAGGTCCGCGCCGCCAGCACGCTGCCACGCATCAGGCGGGCGAAGCCGGCGATGTACCCAATTCCCACCGCGATCATCAGGTTGGTGACGCTGGGACCGAGCATGGTGACGATCCCCATGGCGAGCAGGATGCCGGGGAACGCCAGCAAGATGTCCAGCAGCCGCATCGTCGCCTCGTCCACCAGGCCGCCAAAATAGCCGGCGGTCATGCCCAGAAAGACGCCGATGGTGCCGCCGATGGCGATGGCGATGAGGCCCACGGTCAGGGAGATCCGAGCCCCGTACAGCACCCGGGTGAAGACATCGCGGCCGAACTTATCAGTGCCCATCAGGTGATCGCGGGAGGGCGGCGCATAGGCGTCCATCGGCGCGATCGCGGCAAAATCGAATGGAGTGAGGAAAGGGGCGAAGATTGCCGCCAGGACAAACAGGAGCAGAATGACGGCGCCGACGGTGGCGGAGCGAATTGTCCAGAAGCGGCGCAGGCTCGATGCCGTCGAGCGCACCCAAGTGGAGCGGGACGTGGGCAGGTTCCGCGCCGGGGCCGGCGGCGTCGCGATCCGCGGTTCTCGCGTGGTTGCCATCAGTCGAACGTGATCCGCCGGTCGAGACCGGCATAGCAAAGATCGACCAGCAGGTTGGTCACGACATAGATGACCGCGATGAAGAGCACGAAACCTTGCACCAAGGGGAAATCCTTCTCCAGGATGCCGCGCACGGCGAGCCGGCCGATCCCCGGCCGGCCGAAGACCGTCTCGGTAATGACCGCGCCGCTCATCAGGCTGCCAAACTCCAGGCCGACCACGGTAATCACCGGAATCAGGGCGTTGCGTAGGGCGTGTCGAAGCACGACGACCGACTCCGGCAATCCTTTGGCTCGCGCCGTGGTGATGTAGTCGCCGCGCATGATCTCCACGATGCTCGACCGGGTGAGCCGGGCGACAATCGCCGACCCCTGAAAGCCGAGCGCGATGGCCGGCAGGATCAACGCCTGCGGTGAGCCGGTGCCAAGCGCCGGCAGGATCTTGAGCTGAAGGGCGAAAAAGTAGATCATCATCAGTCCCAGCCAAAAGCCGGGCATCGAGACGCCGAAGGTGGCGACGAGCATCGCCAGGTTGTCGATCCAGGAGTTCGGCCGCAATCCACCGAGAATGCCGAGCACTAATCCCAGCCCGATCGAGGTCGCCAGCCCCGCCAGCGTCAACCGGATCGTGTAGGGAAGCTGATCGAGGAGCAACTCGGTGACCGGCTGGTTGTTCCGGAACGACATCCCGAGATCGCCCTGGAGCGCGTTCCAGATGTAAGAGACGAATTGCACGGGAATGGGCCGGTCGAGCCCCAGCTCGCGGCGCAGGTTCTCCTTCATCTCATCGGTGACGCCGGAGGTTGGGGCGGTGCCGGTGGTGGAATCCATGATCAGCAGATCGACCGGGTCCACCGGCAGCAAATGCAACATGGAGAACACCGCCAGGGAGACGCCCAGCAAGACCGGGATCGTGAGCAACACGCGGCGGATGATGTAGGTCCTCAGGACATGCCTCCTGCCGGGGAGCTATGGCCGGCGCCGGCCTGGGAAGGGCGGCTCGCCCTTCCCAGGCCCAACGACAGGTCTTATTCGACCCACACGTTGAACAGCAGCGGCCGGGCCTCGAGATCGAAGACCAGCCCATCGACCCCGGGCGCGGTCAGCGTGATCCACGAGTTGTCCCAGAGCGGCAAGATCAGCGCATTTTCCATGACGTAGGTCTGGAGCTCGGCGTAGATCGCGGCCCGTTCCTCGAGATCAGTGGCGGAACGGCCGCGGGCGATCAGCTCGTCGATCGCGGGGTCCTCGATCCGGGTCCGGTTGAACTGACCGCCGCCGGTCACCTCCGAGCTGTAGAACATGTTGAAGAGGACCAGATGCGGATCGAGGGCGGTCCAGTTCATTTCCGCGAAGTTGTAGGTGCCATCGGTGACGCGGGTAGCGAAGGCGTCGTAGGCGGTGACATCGAGCGTGGCCTCGAAGCCGAGCTGCGCCAACATCGCCTGGACGAGCTCAGCGGTGGCCTTGTTGACGCCCGAGTCGAAGATGATCATCTGGGCGACGAGGTTCTGGCCATCCTTCTCGCGGATGCCGTCGCCGTTGGCATCGACCCAACCCGCTTCGTCGAGCAGCGCCGCCGCCCGCTCGGGGTCGTAGTTGTACATCTCCTCGACGGCGGGATCGTAGCCAAAGCTGGCCCGGGTCAGCGGGCCGTAGGCGACATTCGCCAGCCCCGCCTGGATCAGGTCGACGACCTGCTGGCGATTGATCCCGTAGAGCACGGCCTGGCGCACCAGGAGATCGTCCGTTGGCGTGAGCTGAATATTGATCGGCATCGACTTGGCGAAGCCGGGGGTGTCGACCCGGTGGACCGCGAACCCCTGCTCCTCGTAGCTGGCGACTTCATCCAGCACGGGATAATGGATGATGTTCGCCTCGCCAGTTTGGAGCGTGACCATCCGGGTGGCGGGCTCGGCGACCTCACGGAAGATGATTTGCTCCAGATAGGCGGGGCCCTCGTGATTCCAACCGTCGGGCGCCCAGTTGTAGTCCGGGTTCCGCGCCAGGTAGAGGTCGTTCCCTTCCCACCGGTCAAACATGAACGGCCCGGTGCCGACCGCGCTCAGGGCGTAGTCGTCGCCGAGCGCCTCGAACGCGGCCGGCGAGCCCGGGGCCAGCGCGGTGCTGCTGAGGTTCGCCAATAGCGGCGCGAACGGCTCGGTCAGATGGATCGCGAACTCATATTCGCCCAGCACCTCGGTCCGGTCGTAGGGGCCCAGGTTGCCGACCTGGAGTGACGCCGTCTCCGGGTCGAGCATGCGATCGTAGGTCGCTTTGACCGCGTCCGCGTTGAGCGGCGTGCCGTCATGGAACGTGACATCGTCGCGCAGCGTGAAGGTGTACACCAACCCGTCGTCGGACACGTCCCAGCTCGCGGCCAGCCAGGGTGTGTATTCGCCCGGCGCCGGCGAGTAGATCAGGGAGTCGAACATCTGTCGCATGATGTCGTTGTCGGAGCGTCCGGTCCAGACGTTGGGGTCGAGGCTCCGAGCCTTCTGCAGATAGGCGTAGGTGAGGACGCCGCCGCGCTCGGCGTCCTGCGCCAGGCTGACGGAAGCGCCGGTCAGCGCGAGCATGGCGACCAGCAGGAGCAGGGAGAGCGATCGCGCGAGGGTGCGTTTGTGGACGGCCATTGGCTTGTGATCCTCCTGTAGATTCTGGCGGTGGGAGCCGGGGGTGGTACGAAGGTGAGAAGGATCAGCTCATGCTCGTCCCTCCTGGCGCGGTCGCGGCAAGCGTCACCAGCCGCGACGTGATCTCGGCGAGCGGCTTAACCTGAGTGATGCCGCCTTCCATCCCCCACAGTGCCGCCTGCCGCGATTCGGTCGCGGCGGCACAGGCATCGGGGACCAGTACCACGCCGTAGCCACGATCGGTCGCGCTCCGGATTGAGCTTTCGAGCCCGCCATCGTAGGAGACGCCGGCCAGGATCAGATGCTGGAGATCGAGGTTGCGCAGCAGCTCGTCCAGCCCGGAGCCGGTAAAGGCGCCGGAGCCGGGCTTGTCGAGGATGATCTCATCCTCCGCCGGCCGCACCGCCGGCATCAGCTCGGCCTCAACGCTGCCGCGGCCGGATCGGATCCCCTGGCTCCGGGCCTTGCGACCGAGGTCGCGTCCATCCGGATGCCGGCCCGCGGTGCGAACGTGAATCACCGGCAGGCCGGTGTCGCGGGCCGCGGCCAGGAGTTGCGCCATGCCGCCGAGCGCGGCGTTGACACGGGCGTAGTAATCGTCAATGTTGCCGGCCTCGCCGCGGGCTTCGGCCAGGCGGCCAATGCCCGCCGCCGGGTCGCAGGTCAAGCGCTGGGCGTCGACGATGAGCAGGGCGGTGTTGTCTTGGCTGAGCGGCAACCACACCGCCTCGCCGAAGATGAGGGAATAGGGGTCGGCGTCCGGGGCCGGCGGTGCCGCCGAGGGGACTGGCAGAAACGGCTTGACCCGTTCGATCCCGCTCCGTGCCAGCCGGGAGCCTGACGGCAGGGCTCCCACCAACTCCTCGACCTCGGCCGTGGTCACGACCCGGGTCAGGCCGCCTTCCATCCGGACCAGCGCCGTCTGGTGATCCTCCTCCGTGCCGGCGGCGCAGGCATCGGCCACCACCACCACGTCGTAGCCGAGATCGACCGCATCGCGGACGGCGCTCTCGACGCAGCCCCCGGTCGAGGTTCCTGTCATCACCAGCGTAGTGATGCCCATGTTGCGCAGCAGGCGGTCGAGGTTCGTCACCGGAAACACGCCCGACGACGACTTGCTGATGACCAATTCGTCGCCCACCGGCGCCACTTCATCGAGCGGGTCCGCCTCCCGCCAGTCGGCGGGCACGATCAGGCCGCGCACGAGTTGCTTCCAGCCAACGTCGCGCGAGTCGTTGGTCAGCTCGGCGACCCGGAGATGGATGACTTCCATCTCTTGCGCTCGGAACAGGGCCAGCAGGCGCTGGATCCGTGGCATGATGTCGTCGATTTGCGCGAAGTAGGGATCAAAGCAATGGGCAACCCCGAGCTCTTTGGCGGTCCGGCCCTCGCCCCAGTCGGGATGAGCATCGAAATACTGCATGTCGACGACGAGCAGGGCGGTGTTCGCGGTGGTGACCCGGAGCGGCGGCGGCGGATCGAAGATCCGCGTGAACGGGTTACGTTGATCGGCCAGGCTCGCCGGCACGGTCGTGGTTTCGGTCGCGCTCATCGAGTGCTGTCCCTCCAGTGCATCGACATCAGACGCGGGTAAAGGCGCGGGCCGGATTCGTCACCAGCAGGTGTTGGATCTCCGCCGGGGAGACACCGAGCCGGCGCAGGCGGGGTAGGAAACAATCAAACAGATGACGGTAGCCGGTGCCGCCGCCGTAGCGCATTTCATGGTCCCGATTGCGGTCATGGGACATCAGGAGGTGAGCCAGGTAGCCGCGGTCGATCATCGCCGTGATCAACTCGGCCCGCGTCTCGTCAAGCAACCAGTGCTCCTTGCCGATCACGTCGAATTGAATGAAGCAGCCGGCTTCGGCCAGCCCGCATAGCACATCAATGTCTGGACGCTCATCGACGTGGCCGACGATGAACCGGCTGGGATCAACCCCTTCCGCCCGCAGGATCTCCAATTGCAGCACCCCGACCGTGCCGCCCGGCACTTCCTGCCGGCGCCCCCCCGTGGTGTGACTGGTGATGGCGACGCCCGTCCGCCGCTGGGCGATGGCGACGGCCCGCAGCCCCTTCAGCTCGAGCCCTTCGACCCGCGCCCGGTGAATGGCCGACTTCAGGACGCCGCACCGCCGGCCCGAGTCCCCGACCCCCGCTTCGATCTCTCTGGTGAGATGGTCGGCCAGGCGCTCGACCGTCCACTCCGCCACAAACGCCGGCAGGCAGGGCTCGATGTAGAAACCGGCGGTGGCGACGATATGGACGCCGCTTGCCGCCGAGAGCCGGGCCAGGACGTCCAGATCCCGGCCCCAGCCGTCGCAGGTGACCTCGACCACCGACGACCCGCCCGCCTCTCGGTAGGCGATCAGCTCGGCGCACATCCGGTCGTAGTCATTCAACTTCATATAGCTGCTGGTTGATCGCGTTACCCCGAACAGCTCTTGCCGCGGCGCCAGGCGCTGATCGCACCAGATATGCTCGTGCGGCAGGCACACGCCCAACTGCTCGGGGCTGATTGGGCCGAGCACCGTTTGGATTACCATGTCGCGGTTCCGGTCATACCAGCACCGGCCCTTCCGTGCGCATCACGGCAAGCAAATCGAGAAGCTCGGCGGTCGAACGCAGCTTGGTCAGACCATGCGCCAGGTTGCCGGTGGTGTGCGCCTGGGCGCCGAGGGTCAGCGGCGCCACGGCGTCGCTGATGACCAGGCTGCCGAGACCCCGATCGGCCAGCTCGTAGCAGGTCTGGCGGATGCCGAAATCGAGCATCGCGCCAACCACGATCAGGTTCTCGACCCGCCGGTCTTCGAGGAAGCGAACAAAGGCGGGATTCGCCAGGGCGCCCCAGCCGGGCTTCGAAAAGACCCGTTCTTCTGGTAGCGGCTGCCAGCCCGGCGGAAACTCCGTCTCGATGCCCGCCACCTGCCAGCGCCAGCCGGTTGCTTCCTGGAAAGCGGACGGCGTCGCCCCGGACTCATACCCCAAGCAGCTGTACACGACCCCGAGCCGGTGCGCCCGCGCCGCGGCGACCAGCCGAGCCACATTCGCGGCGACGAGCCGGAGGGTCTCGGCAAACTCGTCAAACTCCCGGCCCACGACCTTCCGCGCGGCCATCACCGCCAGCGCGCCCTGGTCGAGGTCGGCGAAGGGGGCGTGGAGATCCTGCACCAGCAACCAGGTTGAACCCGGTTGCAGTGAGATCGGGGGGACCTCGCGGGTGAGCAGGGTCAGCGGGTGGCGGAGCATTTAGACCCTGCTCTCGGCGATGACGGCGTTGGTGATGGCGCCGGTGGCGTCAACCGACCGAGCATAGTTATAGAGAAGATCGACGTGGAACTTCTCGGCGTCCGCCAGCCCGGCGATCTGGTTGCCGCTTTCGATGACGAGGTATTCGTCGGTGACGCCACCGTTGCCGCCGCCAATGACGCCGCCCCGGAGGCACGGGACACCAACGGCGTTCGGGACCGCGGTCCAGGGCCCGCCCCCGGCCTGGATCGGCCAGACATCCGCCGCCACATTCCAGGCGGCCAGGGTGTCCAACATAGCCTGGACCCCCGGGTCCGATAGCTCCGTTTGGGCGTGACTGAAGGCGGCGTAGGTTTCGATCGCGATGTCGGAGAAGCCGTGGGCGTCCAGGTGGGCGCGGATCAGGCCGACGACCTCGTCCGGTGAGGCCTCGACGACCAGCCGGAGGTCGAGCATCGCCGACGCGGTTCCGGGCACGATGAATGGGATCGTCGTCGTGCCCGGTCCCAGGAAGCCGCTCCAAAGGCCGGCGACATTAAGCGTTGGGCCGTAGAGGAACGTCACCAGCGGGTCGATGCCGTCCAGGCTGGTATTCAGCTCGGCGACGTTGTCAACCCCGCCCACCGGCAGGACCGCGCGCCAATCCTTGCCCGCCGCGCGGTCGGCCAGCGATTCCAAGAGCCGGCGTTCACCGGCAGAAAGTGGTTTGCGATACGACCACAACTCCTCCATGCCAGCAATGGCGCAGCCGCGGCCGTCGGGATCGGTCAGCGTCGCCAGCGCCCGCGCCAGGCGAAATGGCGGCGAGTCGACCAAGGACGCCGCCGAGCTATGGATCGTCCGCGTTGGGCCATGGCCCCAGGCCGCGCCGCTCGCCGTCAGCTGCAGGACGATCATGCCCTTCAACCCGAGCCCGACGTTGACCGTGCCATTCGCCCCCTGCGTGCTGGTGGCGCAATAGCTGGCGCTGACGTGTTGGAGGCGGTCGCGATACCGCTCGACGAAGGCGCGATAGGTCGGGCTGCCCATGATCTCTTCACCTTCGGCCAGAAACATGATATTGACCGGTAAGGTGCCTTCGACGGCAATGATTGACTTGAGCGCGTTGAGAAAGGCGACATACGGCCCTTTGGCGCCCATCGCGCCGCGCCCGACCAGCACCTTCGGGTGGGGTCCCATCGGCACCAGCGCCGCCCCCCACGGATCGTGGCTCCAACCGTCGGGCTGCACCGTGCGAGTGTCGAACATGCAATAGCTATGGATCGTGATCGGCGATCCGGCGTCGTAGTAGGCCCAGACGCCGGGGTGGAATCGCCCCTCGATGATCTCCACCTCCTGACAGCCGAGGTCCCGGTACGAGGCCGCTACCACCTCGGCGCATTCGCGGACGCCGAGGTTGTCCCAGCTCACGCTGGGCTGGCGGACCCATCGTTGAATGTGGGCAATGTGCTCGTCGAGGTGGTCGTCGATATGCTGAAAAATGTCACTCCGCTTCACAAGCATTCCTCTCTCCCAGACCCGTCAATTGCATTTAGGAGGTGACGACGCTGACGGCGCCGGCGTTGACCATCCCGTTCACCAGCGACACGAACAGCTCAGGGCTCAGCTCGAAGCCAAATTCGAGACAGACCGCGGTGGCGATCGTCTCGACCGTCCGCTCGCCGTCGATCATGTTCCAGAATTCATCGCCCAGCGGTCGCAACGAGTCGAAGATGATGAGCGTATCCTGGGCCTGCATCTGTACCACCAACGCAACCAGGGCCGGATACGGCGTGCCGGTCAGGGCGGTGCCAGGTCCTTGATGATGCTTCCGGACGACGGTCGCGAGTGTCGCGGTCACGATTGCTCGTCTCCTTGCCGGGTCATGCGAAGCGCCAGATCCAGCCGCGCCGCGGCTTGCTCGGCCCGCGTTTGGAGATGGTTGCCGAGCGCCGTGATTTCGCCGTCCAGGGCCGGCCGATCGCCGGCGGCGATGAGCGACCGCACCGATGCCACCGCGTGCTGGTCACGCAGTGCGGCGTAGCGCAGCTCCTGGTGCGCCCGGGCTGCCACTCGCTCCGTGTCCGCCGCGTCCGGACGAACGCGATCGCCGCTGACGATCCGATGGCTCGCCCGGTTCGCGATCTCGTCGAGGCGATGGGCACTCCGGCTGGCGACATCGGCGGCGATCGTCCAGGCCTCGGCGGCCCCGGCGTCCGCGATCTCATAAGCGGCCAAGGCGGTGGTGACACCGGCCCGGCGGAAGACACGGGGGTCGGTGTTGTCGGCGGTGAGGAACTGGGTGTGAAAATGCAGGTCGGGCCAGGACATGATCAGCGGGCTCGGCACGCCGTAGGCGGCCCAGGTATGGTTGTCACTCCACGGCGTGTACGGGGCTTGCGTGAACTGAACCGGCGCGATGTCGGTGTCGTTGGCAAAGACCCAACCAGCGCGGCGATCAAGGGCTGACATGGGCTCCTCCTGTTCGGGGCCGGCTCGCGGCTCGACTGCCGTGGCGCGCCGAATTGGCACAAGTCATGTGACGTACTCACACTATTGGACCTTGGACCCGCTGTCAATACCCAACCGCTCGAGCCGGGGCATCTCGCCTGGCCACCAATCCCCGCTGCCACCACCGGTGGCCCGCGCCACCGGCCGCCCCTGGCCGCGCGAATGAGCCAACGTCAAGGCGCGGGTCGATTCGACCAGCGCTACGTGTCATCCCAGGTGCGAATCCGGGCCGGTCGCAAGCGAATGATGACGTGCGGGTTGGCGATCATTTGGCTTGGCGTGGGCTCGGCGATCCCCTCCTCGCCCAGGTATTTGCGGTAGATGCGGGCGGCGATCCCGCGAGTGAAGTCTTCCGGCTCCGCGATCAGCTCGGCTGCTCCTTCCATAATGACGCCCTTGAACCGCAATCCTCCCTCCGTCGTGTCGATCACGATCGCGCAGTGCGGGTTGGCCTCCAGGTTGATTCGCTTCTGAAATCCGGGGCCGGTCTCCATCCAGATGCTCTCTCCGTCCCAATCGAACCACATCGGCGCCACATGGGGCCAATCGCCGCGGATCGTCGCGATCCGGGCCAACACCGGTTCGCTCAGGAACGCGTTCAACGCCGTCCTGTCCATCGGGCCGCGCATGTCCACGTCAGTCACCACGCCTCCTTCACGTTGCTTGTCCGCCAGCCTCGCCCATCACGCCTCATCGTCGCCCCGGCCGGTCCCGTCCGCGAACACGAACCGGGC
>JACCYK010000098.1 GCA_013696525.1 Chloroflexia bacterium | reverse complement strand
GGGCGATGGCACGCCGAATCGTTCGCTCGTTGACCCCGGCCCGGCTCGCCGCCATCCGGGCGGTCAAGGAGTCCGGTGGTAGAGCGTGTCCGGTGTCCGCTGTCCGGTCCGGTGCCGTGGCGTCCATTGTAGCGGAAGCATCGTACATCGTCGCCGCCAATGCAAGGTCGGGCGAGACTAGCTGTCACACGCGGATGGGAGAATTTTTCATCGCGATACCTTCCGATTGCGAAACGTCTTTAGCGATGCTTCCTTCGCGACCGTACAGTGATCCGGCGATCAGGGACGAGCCTTGCTGGTCTCCGGACTCAGGTTCGAACCCAGCCGGCAAGCGCTAATGTTTGATTAATGCCTCCCGCGTATGGTGCGGCTGGTGGTCGTCTCGGATCGCGGATCGGCTGCCTGGTCGAGACTCGAGGGCGATCCTGCCGCGGTCGCTGTCCACCGGGGTCGTGGCCGGGTCACTCTCGACGACGCGGTGCCGGTCGAGCCAGTGCGTTTCTGAGCGTTCGAGCTGGCGGGAGTGTTCGTTGACATTTCGTATCCGCGTCCCTACGATGACCTTGCTTCGTGATCCCCGGCGCGGCCCGCGCCAAGGTTCGTCCCTGGTCATCCTCGCGCGCTTTGGCGCTCATCCGCCCCCTTCATCCGAGCCCCCATGGAGCAGCACAATGGACGATCACCGGTTCGATATGCTCGCCCGAGCGCAGATCGGCGCCAGCTCGCGGCGGCAGGCGCTGAAGCTCCTGATCGCCGGTTTCCTGGGGCCCGTGCTCACCAACATCGGACACGAGGAAGCCGTCGCGTCCTGCGGCGCACTGTTTAATCAGAAGTGCGGCGACAACACGCCGTGCTGCGGGGAAGCCGGGCTTCGCTGCATGGATCGTCGCTGCCGGTGTAAAAAGGACTGGGACCATTGCCAGCCAGGCCCAGCCTGCCAGCACCTCAAGCGTGATCCTGACCATTGCGGTACGTGCGGCAAGAAGTGCCCGACCAACAAGCCATGCTGCATCAACGGCAAGTGCCGGGAATTGTGCAATGATGAATGTTGCGGCGACTGCTTCGTCACGGTGACCGACGACGAGCCCGACCCGGACAGCGCGATTTGCTGCCAGGCGGAGAACGGCAAGGTCTGTAGCAAGAAACCGGGCGGCGACGATGACCGCTGCTGCTACCCGGAAGAAAAGTGCCTCAAAGGCCAGTGCTGCCGTGATGGCGAGTACGGCGAAACAAACTGTGCCGGCACCTGTTGTCGCGAATCGGCCTGCTGCAACGACAAAACGTGCTGCAAGCAGGGACAGGTTTGCGCCCGAAAGACCAAGAGTAGCTCGAAGGAAAGTTGCGTCTCGGCCAATCGAAGCTGCAATACAGGAGCCAACTGCTATCCGGGCGAGGAGTGTCACGGCGGCACGTGCTGCTCTGGTGTCCGGCTCTGCAAAGGCTCCGGGGGGGACGACCATTGCTGTAATGCCGGGGAATACTGCGAGTTCCCCGAAGCGCCGGGCGCTCATTGCGTGCCCGTCCACACCTCGGATAGCACGTACCGGTCACATCGGATCCGGCCCTGAACGGTTACTCCCCACTCGTCAGCGCCAAGAGCGCCGGCTCCGACAGCAGATTACGGCCCTCGTCCAGGGCCGCCGCGAACGCTGGTTCACCGAGCGCCGCGCGGGCCGTCTCCAGGCAGCGCCAGTGTTCCGCCTCGTGGACCGCCGGCAGGGGGACGCCGGTCGCCTCGCGCAGGGCGCCGGCGGCGCCGAGCAAGCGCGTGGTTTGGGCGGCCTCGCCCCGGTCGAGGGCGACCGTCGCCAGCCCTTCCATGGCCTCGCACACCGCCGTCCGCTCGCCCAGCCGCCAGCTCAGGTGGAAACTTTCGCGCAGGAGGGCTTCTGCCCGGCCGGGATCGCCGCCCAGGTGCGCCAACCGGCCCAGATGGGTCAGGGCAAAGGCGATGCCGCTTTCGTCACCCAGGTCGCGGTAGAGCTCGTGGGCATCGGCATAGAGACGTTCAGCCCGTGGATAGTCACCCAGGCGCTGGGTCGTGTGGCCCAGGTTGGCGAGGACGCCCGCCGTCCCCTGGCGATCGCCGACCGCGCGCAACTGGTCCAGCGCCTCGGCTTGGAGCGCGGCGGCCCCATCGAAATCACCCTCGAGAAAGGCGACGACACCGAGGCCGTCGAGCACGGCGCCGAGGTTCCGCTGATCACCATGGTCACGGTAGATCGGTATACTCTCACGGAAGTACGCGGCCGCCGCCGCCTGATTGCCCTGGTCCAACGCGGCAAACCCGAGGTTCGCCAGGCAGCCGGCAATTCCCGCCTCATCCCCCACCCGCCTCGCCAGGTGCAGGGCTTCCTCAAAGAGGCGAACGGCCCGGCCTGGCTCGCCCCGAATGTCGGCGACCAGGCCAAGGTTCAGCAACGACCGGACCTGACCGGGCCGGTCATCGAGCTGTCGCCAAATTGCGAGCGCCGCCTCGTGCCGGGCCGTCGCGGCCGGGAA